>NZ_JBEXOV010000020.1:0-95764 GCF_040611715.1 Streptomyces sp. NPDC006544
CGTCCTCGACGACGTCCTCGACGACGTCCGGAACGAAATCCCGCCACCCCATCAGCGACCGCCCGCATCACGCTCGGCCTGCTCCAGCAGGTCGTTGAGCGAACCGATCTTCCCGCTGGACTTCAGCTTCTCCCCCGTGTCCGACCAGGTCTGCTTGATGTCCTCAGCGCTCTTCTGGAACGACTCCTGGCTGTAGTCGGGCTTGTAGACGTCCGCGGAGAAGATGTCCCCCCACTTCTTCTGCTCGATCTCGTCCTCACTGGCGTGGGGATTGCCGTACGCGGCGTTCGCCACCACCTTGAACGAGCCCTGGAGGTACTGCTCCTCCTCCCACACCGTGCCCGCCGCGATCCCCAGCGACCGCGCCAGCGTGCTGGCGTTCTGGACGAGGCTGCGCACCCCCCACTCCCAGCTCTCGCAGAAGTCCTCGAAGTCCGTGGCCACGCCCGCGTGCCCGGCCTCCATCCCCGTCATCGACAGGTTCTCGAACCCCGCACCCATCGAGGCGCCCGCCGCGTCCCCCGACTCCCGCAACTCCCCGATCGCCGCCCGCAGGCCGTCCCGGATGTTCTTGACCGCCGCCGGCGAGACCTCGAGGTCCCCGTCACCCGCCATCAGGCCGCCACCCCGCCGTCGGCGAGATCCACGGCACAGCCGTCGGGAACGATCCCCGCCACCGGCGGGAAGAACATCGACCCGTCCTCGTCCGCCACGTTCACGGCCACACCCGCCGGGCGCTCCGCCATCGGCACCACCGCGTCCACGAGCCGCGCGCCCAGTACCGAGAGGTACTCCCACTCCCGGCCGGACTCCCCGCGCTTCCGCGCGAAACGCGCCAGCGCCTCCTCGTCGGTGAAGGCGTAGATCCAGCGGATCCCGCCCGAGACCGCCGACATCAGCCCGCCGTCGGCCCCGTTCTCGAGCGGAACGAGGAGGGCGGCACGCCGGAACTCTCCGATCAGGCGCGCCGGATCACCCTGCCCCTCCCGTATTGCGGCGATTTCTCCGGTCAGTTCCATGGTCCGCATCCCCTCCAGCGCCGGTCGACGTCCTCTGGAAGCACGCTATCGGGGACCGGGACGGTTCCCTTCAGGCCCCCTGCGAGGCCTCCATCACCAGGCGGATCTCGGTCACCTCGTAGCCGGCGCGGGCGAAGGCGGCGGCCATCGGTACGTTCACGGTGTCCGTGGTGGCGGTGATGCGGCGGGCGCCTTCGGAGGCGTGGAAGCGGGTGATCTCGGCGAGGATCTCGTCGATCAGGCCCTGGCCGCGCTGTTCGGGGACGACGCCGAGGTAGCCGACGTTGCGGTGGTACGGGGTCGCGGACGGGATCGCCATGCCCGCGAGGGTGCCGTCGGGGAGGTGCGCGAGGCGCCACCAGGAGCGCTCGCCGGGGCAGTCGGTGTAGAACTCGATGTCGTCGCGCGCCAGTTCCTCGGCGTCGATCGTACGGAGCTCGTTCTGCGTGTGCAGGTCCAGGCTTCCGCTGGAGAGGCGGACGAAGGCGTCGAGGAACTCCTCGTCCGTGCCCTCGCGGAAGACCAGCCGGCCGGAGGGGCCGGCGGTCCCGGCGTCCGGGGTCCACTCGAAGCGCAGCCGCTCGATCACGCGGGTCAGGCCGGCCTCGGCCGCGGCCTCCTGGCGCCAGGCGACCGCCCCGGCCAGGCCGTCGGGACCGGTGCGCCAGTCGCGCGGCAGGGAGATGTTGTAGTCCGGGAGCTTGCCGAAGGCGGCGTGCCCGGCACGGAGCAGCCCGGCGGCGACGGCCGCCGGGTCGGCCACGCGGTCCCGTACCTGGAGGCAGTCCAGCGCGGCGGGCCGGTCGCTGTCGTCGCGGCCCCACCACAGGGCGCGGGCCAGGATCTCGCCGTCCTCGTCCTCGGCGATCCAGGTCCACTCGGGGCGCATCTGGTGCGCGGCGAGTTCCTCGCGGATCCTCTCCGGGGTGAGGGCGGGGACGGGGCCGTCGGCCGGGTAGGCGAGGGCGCGGTCGAGGTCGGTGGGGTCTGCGGTGGCAGAGCGGAAGCGCATGGGCCGATGATCACACCGCCCGGGGGTGTTCCCCAAGGCATTTCCGCACGTCATCAAGGTACGCGCAGGTCGTGGGCGGAGGACCGGCCCTCGGGTGGGTACCCGCGGACCGGTCCTCCGCCGGCCGTCAGGACCAGGTGATCAGACGGCGGGGGTGCTCCAGGACGGCGGCGATGTCCGCGAGGAAGCGGGAGCCGAGTTCGCCGTCGATGAGGCGGTGGTCGAAGGACAGCGCCAGGGTGGTGACGTGGCGGGCCTTGACCTTGCCCTTGTGTACCCACGGCTGGAGCTTGATCGCGCCGATCGCGAGGATCGCGGACTCGCCGGGGTTCAGGATGGGCGTGCCGGTGTCGACGCCGAAGACGCCGACGTTGGTGAGGGTGAGGGTGCCGTTCTGCATGTCCGCCGGTGACGTCTTGCCCTCGCGGGCCGTGGTGACCAGCGCGGACAGGGCCTCGGACAGCTCGGGGAGCGTCTTGGCGTCGGCGTCCTTGATGTTCGGGACGATCAGGCCCCGCGGGGTGGCGGCGGCGATGCCGAGGTTGACGTAGTGCTTGAGCACGATCTCCTGGGCCGCCTCGTCCCACGAGGCGTTGACCTCGGGGTTGCGGCGGACCGCCACGAGGACGGCCTTGGCGATCAGGAGCAGCGGGTTGATCCGCAGACCGGCGAGGTCCGGGTCCGCCTTGAGCTCCTGGACCAGCTTCATGGTGCGCGTCACGTCGAAGGTGATGAACTCGGTGACGTGCGGCGCGGTGAAGGCGGAGCCGACCATCGCCTGCGCGGTGACCTTGCGGACGCCCTTCACCGGGATCCGGGTCTCCCGGGCCGGGGCCTCGGCCTGGGACCGGCGGTCCTGGGCCGAGGCGGGTGCCTCGGCCGGAGCCGGGGCCTGGACCGGGGCGGCCGGGGCCGGAGCCGCCTGCGGGGCGAGCGCCGCGGCGGCCGCCGCGTGCACGTCCTCGCGGGTCACGATTCCGCCGGCGCCGGTGGGTACGACGGCCGCCAGATCGATGCCGAGGTCCTTGGCGAGCTTGCGCACCGGGGGCTTGGCCAGTGCCTTGGCGCCGGAGGCGCCGGTGGCGGTGGCCGCCGTGCCGTTCTGCGCCGGGACCACGACGGCCGGGACCACAGGAGCCGCAGGAGCCGCGGGCGCCGGGGCGGACGCGGCCGCCGGCTGGGCGACACCCGTGCCGTTCTGCGCGGCCACCGCCGGCTGCGGCGCCTTGCGCGGGCGACGCTTCGTGGAGGCCGTGGAGACTCCGTAGCCGACCAGGACGGGCTGGCGGGCCGCGGGGGCCTCCGGCTCGGCCCCGGCGGCGACCGGGGCCGCGACGGTGGCGACCGCCTCCGCCGGGGCTTCGGCCGGGGTCTCGTCCGCCGGGCCCGTGCGGACCGAGATGATGACCTGGCCGACGTCGACCGTCACGCCCTCCTCGAAGAGGAGCGCGTGCACGACGCCGTCGAAGGGAATGGGGAGCTCGACGGCCGCCTTGGCGGTTTCGACCTCGCAGACGACCTGGCCGTCGGTGACCGTGTCACCCGGCTGGACGTACCACTTGAGGATCTCGGCCTCGGTGAGGCCCTCGCCCACGTCGGGCATCTTGAATTCGCGGATGGTCACGGCTCTCCTCAGTACGCCAGCGAGCGGTCGACTGCGTCGAGCACCCTGTCCAGGCCGGGCAGGTATTCGTCCTCCAGGCGGGCCGGCGGATACGGGGCGTGGTAGCCGCCCACGCGGAGCACGGGCGCTTCCAGGTGGTAGAAGCACCGCTCCGTGATGCGAGCGGCGATCTCGGAGCCCACGCCGAGGAACACCGGAGCCTCGTGCACGACCACCAGCCGGCGCGTGCGCTCCACCGAGGCCTGCAGCGTGTCGAAGTCGATCGGGGACATCGAGCGCAGGTCCACGACCTCCACCGACTTGCCCTCCTCGGCGGCGGCCGCGGCCGCCTCCAGGCAGACCTTCACCATCGGACCGTAGGCCGCCAGGGTGATGTCCGTGCCCGTGCGGGCCACGCGCGCGCCGTGCAGCGCGTCCGGGATGGCCTCGACGTCGACCTCGCCCTTGTCCCAGTAGCGGCGCTTCGGCTCGAAGAAGATCACCGGGTCGTCGCTGAGGATCGCCTGCTGGAGCATCCAGTACGCGTCGCTCGCGTTCGACGGAGAGACCACCTTCAGGCCCGCGACGTGCGCGAACAGCGTCTCCGGGGACTCCGAGTGGTGCTCGACCGCGCCGATGCCGCCCGCGTAGGGGATGCGGATGACGACCGGCATCTTGATCGTGCCGAGCGAGCGGGCGTGCATCTTCGCGAGCTGCGTGACGATCTGGTCGTACGCCGGGAAGACGAAGCCGTCGAACTGGATCTCCACGACCGGCCGGTACCCGCGCAGGGCCAGGCCGATCGCGGTGCCGACGATGCCCGACTCGGCGAGGGGGGTGTCGATGACCCGCTCCTCGCCGAAGTCCTTCTGCAGGCCGTCGGTGATGCGGAAGACGCCGCCCAGCTTGCCGACGTCCTCGCCCATGATCAGGACCTTCGGGTCCGTCTCCAGGGCCTTGCGGAGCGAGTCGTTCAGCGCCTTCGCGATGGTCAGTTTCTGTACGGCCATGACGCTCACTCCCCGCCTTCGAAGGACGCGAGGTACGCCGCGAACTGCGCGCGCTCCTCGTCGACGAGCGCGTGCCCGTCCGCGTAGACGTTCTCGAAGATCGCCATGGTGTCCGGGTCGGGCATCGAGCGCACGACCTCGCGCACCCGCTTGCCCATGGTCTCGCTCTCCGCCTCCAGCTCCTCGAAGTACGCCTCGTCGGCGCCTCCGGTCGCCAGCAGGTGGGCCTTCAGGCGCAGGATCGGGTCCTTCGCCTCCCAGGCAGCCGTCTCCTCGTCCCGCCGGTACTTCGTCGGGTCGTCGGAGGTGGTGTGCGCGCCCATGCGGTACGTGAACGCCTCGACCAGCGTGGGTCCCTCGCCCCGGCGGGCGCGGTCCAGCGCCCAGCGCGTCACGGCGAGGCAGGCCAGCACGTCGTTGCCGTCCACCCGGACGCCCGGGAAGCCGAAGCCCTGGGCGCGCTGGTAGAGGGGCACGCGCATCTGGCGCTCGGTGGGCTCGGAGATCGCCCACTGGTTGTTCTGGCAGAAGAACACGACGGGGGAGTTGTAGACCGCGGAGAAGGTGAAGGCCTCCGCGACGTCGCCCTGGCTGGACGCGCCGTCGCCGAAGTAGGCGATGACGGCCGAGTCGGCCCCGTCCTTGGCCACGCCCATCGCGTACCCGGTCGCGTGCAGCGTCTGCGAGCCGATGACGATCGTGTAGAGGTGGAAGTTGTTGGTGGTCGGGTCCCAGCCGCCGTGGTTCACGCCGCGGAACATGCCGAGGAGGTTGGTCGGGTCGACCCCGCGGCACCAGGCCACGCCGTGCTCGCGGTAGGTGGGGAAGACGTAGTCGTCGTCGCGCAGCGCCCGGCCGGAGCCGATCTGCGCGGCCTCCTGACCGAGGAGCGAGGCCCACAGGCCCAGCTCGCCCTGGCGCTGCAGGGCGGTCGCCTCGCCGTCGAAACGACGGGTCATGACCATGTCGCGGTAGAGACCGCGCAGGTCGTCGGTGGTGATGTCGGCGACGAAGGCGGCGAACTCCGCGACGTCGGGATGGTCCGCGACCTCGACCCGCTCTCCCTCGGGCGTCAGCAGCTGTACGAGCTGGGGCTCGGCGTCATGCGTCTTCGCGGTGGCAGCGGCGGTCTTGGCGCTTGCCGCGCCTGCCGGCCGCTTGGCGCCGCTGCTGCGTCGCGGCTTGCGCGCGGCAGTGCTCTCCACGGTCACGATTGCTCCTCCGTCGGTCCGGCACCCGGGTTCTCCGGGGACCAGTGCGGCTCACCTGTATCTCTACCCGCGCACGGGGTGGGTGCGCTTCGGGTGGGGGATTCAGGCGTGACAGGTGCCCCGGCGAGTGCCCTGCGCAATGCACGTTACCCAGTGCGTCGCATAACCGCGAAACCCCGTTTGACCTGCGATTTTGCTTGGATTTCCAAGTAAATCGGCGGAACCGGGAACAAGCACTGGTCACAGCCTTGCAGGGGGCCGGAACAACGGCACGTTATCCCGGTCGTCACCCTCTGGGAAGGGGTGACTTTCACACCCCCGGGGAACGGCCCCCCGAGCGCCGGGCATATGCGGGCACCCTCGAGCCCACCGAGATGTCCCCTTGCTCCGATTGCGCCCCGCTCCGCACAGAAAAGCGTCTCTTAAGACCCTTAGCGTACTTCGACGCTAGGATGGTCATCCGGGAACGCAAACCACTCGGACGGGTAGTCGATGAGCACACGAGACAGCGATCAGGCCACAATCAAGGTGTTCCTTCTCGACGACCACGAAGTGGTCCGCCGGGGTGTGCACGAGCTGCTGTCGATGGAATCCGACATCGAGGTGGTCGGCGAGGCCGGCACCGCCGCCGACGCCCTGAACCGCATTCCCGCCACCCGGCCCGACGTGGCCGTGCTCGACGTCCGGCTGCCCGACGGCAGCGGCGTGGAGGTCTGCCGCGAGGTGCGTTCCCAGAACGAGGACATCAAGTGCCTGATGCTCACCTCGTTCGCCGACGACGAGGCGCTGTTCGACGCCATCATGGCCGGCGCCTCGGGCTACGTCCTCAAGGCGATCCGCGGCAATGAACTGCTCAACGCCGTACGGGACGTGGCGGCCGGCAAGTCGCTGCTGGACCCCGTCGCCACGGCCCGGGTGCTGGAGCGGCTGCGCGACGGCAAGAACGGCAAGGGCGACGACCGCCTCTCCCACCTGACCGAGCAGGAGCGCAAGATCCTCGATCTGATCGGCGAGGGCCTGACGAACCGCGTGATCGGCGAGCGCCTGCACCTGGCCGAGAAGACGATCAAGAACTACGTCTCCAGCCTGCTCTCCAAGCTGGGCATGGAGCGCCGGTCCCAGGCCGCCGCGTACGTGGCCCGGCTGCAGGCCGAGAAGCGGCGCTGACGGGACCGGCCGTCCGGATCCACACCCTCCCCGGCGATGACGGAGCGTGACGTCCGGTGGTCGCCCGATTCCACGGGACGCGGGGTTCCATTCGGGACCAACGTCCCCGATGCGGGGGGCGGGCTCCTCTTTTCCGCCGCCGCGCCGGTGCCGGAGAGTGGAGGCATGTCCCCAGAGGAACTCCACGCCATCGAACTGCTGCGCCGGGTGCCGTACGGCCGGGCGGCCACCAGCATGCGCGCGCTGCCCTTCCTCGCCGCCGCGCGCCACATCGTGGTGAACGGCAAGGTCATCCTGCGCATGCACGCCGGTTTCGGCTATCACCACGCGTGCAACGGCAGTGTGGTCTCGTACGGAGCCGACAACTTCAATTCCGGCGAGCCGCGGTTGTGGTCGGTCCAGTTCACGGGTACCGCGAACATCATCGAACCCACCACCGCCGAACTGGAACTCTTCGGCCCCGGTCCGCACTTCGTGGACGGCGCGGTCTTCGACCCCGTCTACATGCGAATCGAGCCGCAACTCGTCACCGTGCACACGCTCGCGGGCAATCTGGACCGTCAATACCAGCACGCGCTCTGAGGGAGTTCCGGAGGAACCGAGGCCCCTGCACGAACGGCCCGGCGGAATTCCGCCGGGCCGTTCGCATTACTCAGGGTTACGCCCGCCCGGTTCGGGGCTCACCGTCGACGACTTCGTCGCGGTCGGCGAGGGCGACTTGGTATTGCTCGGGGAGACCGAGCGCGTGGGCGAACGCGACTCCGACGGCGAGCCCGACGGCGTGTAGCTCGGGGAGTACTTGCTGCGGCTCGGCAGCGGCGAGTTCTCGGACGAGTACGAGCTCTCCGGCGCCGGCTTGGACGGCGCGGTGTCCGCCGACGGGGTGGTCGAGGGGCTGGTCGACGCGGAGGACGAGACGGAGGTCTCCGGCGCGGGGTTCTGCGGACCGCCGCCCTTGCCCGTGCCGCTGTTGACCGCGTACGCCACGCCGGCCGCGACCGCGACCACGGCGAGGACCGCGAACAGCCACAGCTTCCAGCGGCCGCCGCCGGCGGCGCGGTCGTCGTAGCCGTCGTAACCGCCCCCGGACCCGCCGGGGCCCCCCGGGCCACCCGGACCGCCGCCGCCGGGGAAGGCCGAACCGTCGTCCGGATTGAGGGGCGGCACCATCGGCTGCTGGAACTGCGAGGTCGTGGAGTGCGAGCCGTACCGCGGCTGGCCCTGGCCGGGCATCGGCATCGCCGTGGTCTGCGCGGGGCCGCGACCGTGCGGCAGCGCCATGGTGACCGGGCCGGTGTTCCAGGTTCCGGTGTTCGGCCCCTGGTCGTGCAGCATCTGCAGGGCGTACTGGACCAGCCCGCGCATCTCCTCGGCGCTCTGGAACCGGTCGTCCGGATCCTTGGCCAGGGAGCGCATGACGAGGCCGTCGAGCTCCTGCGGGATCTGGTGGCCCTCCGGCAGCTGCGACGGCGGGACCGGGGCGTCCTGCACGTGCTGGTAGACCACCGACAGCGGGGTCTCCCCGGTGAACGGCGGCCGCAGCGCGAGGAGTTCGTAGAGCAGACAGCCCGTCGCGTACAGGTCGGAGCGGTGGTCCACGGCCTTGCCGAGGGCCTGTTCCGGCGAGAGGTACTGCGGGGTGCCCATGACCATGCCGGTCTGGGTCATCGTCGACTGCGCGCCGTGCAGGGCGCGCGCGATGCCGAAGTCCATCACCTTGACCGCGCCGGTCTCCGTGATGATCACGTTGGCGGGCTTGATGTCACGGTGCACGATGCCGTGCTGGTGCGAGTAGGCGAGGGCTTCGAGCACGCCCGAGGTGATGATGAGAGCCTGCTCGGGGCCCGGGGCCTCGGCGCTGATCAGCAGGTCGCGGATGGTGCGGCCCTCGACCAGTTCCATGACGATGTAGGGGACGACGTTCGGGCCGACCCGGTCCTCGCCCGAGTCGTACACGGCGACGACGGCGTGGTGGTTGAGGCCGGCGACCGACTGCGCCTCGCGCGTGAAGCGGGCCTTGGACACCGGGTCCTCGGCGAGGTCCGGGCGCAGCAGCTTGACGGCCACGGTCCGGCCCAGGCGCACGTCCTCGGCCGCGAACACCTCGGCCATGCCGCCGCGACCCAGACGGTGGGTCAGCCGGTAGCGGCCGTCTCCCACCAGGCCGCCCGCGCCCCAGTGTTCAGGACCATCGGCCATCCCGGCGCCGCTTCCCTCGGGTTCGGGTGCCATCAGTCCTCGCCGTCGTCTGTCTCGGCCGCCGCTCAGCGGTAGGTCCTCATCGTGTGCTCCGATGAACGCTACAGCCTCGGAACCGGTCGCCGTTCGGACGAAGACTCCCGTGGCCATGTGGTCACGGAACGGGAACCCGGCTTGACGTCTGCTTGCCCTCCGGCAGACTGAGCGCGACATGCGCTCAGCCAGACGCGTAGCGACACATCCCGAGGGGAAGCAACACTCATGAGCCAGGACGGCACTCAGGGCCAGTACGCGGGCGGCTCGCTTGCCGGTGGCCGTTACCAGCTAAGGGATTTGCTCGGCGAGGGCGGGATGGCGTCCGTCTATCTCGCCTACGACTCCGCCCTCGACCGTCAGGTCGCGATCAAGACGCTGCACAGCGAGCTCGGCCGTGAGCAGTCCTTCCGCGAGCGTTTCCGCCGCGAGGCCCAGGCTGTAGCGAAACTGTCGCACACCAATATCGTCTCCGTCTTCGACACCGGGGAAGGGGTCGTCTCCTTCTCCGATCCGTCGGTGGCCGACGGGTCGGTCATGCCGTACATCGTCATGGAGTACGTCGAGGGGCAGCCCCTGGGCTCGGTCCTGGACGGCGACGTCCGGCAGTACGGGGCCATGCCGGCCGACAAGGCCCTGAAGGTGACGGCCGACGTGCTGGCGGCTCTGGACAGCAGCCACGAGCTGGGCCTGGTCCACCGCGACATCAAGCCGGGCAACGTCATGATGACGCGGCGCGGCATCGTGAAGGTGATGGACTTCGGCATCGCCCGGGCCATGCAGTCGGGGGTCACCTCGATGACGCAGACCGGCATGGTCGTCGGCACCCCGCAGTACCTCTCCCCCGAGCAGGCGCTCGGGCGGGCCGTGGACGCCCGCTCCGACCTGTACTCGGTCGGCATCATGCTCTTCGAGCTGCTGACCGGGCGGGTCCCGTTCGTCGCGGACTCGGCGCTGGGCATGGCGTACGCGCACGTACAGGAGGAGCCGGTCGCGCCCTCCTCCATCAACCGCTCGGTCACCCCGGCGATGGACGCGCTGGTGGCGCGGGCCCTGAAGAAGAACCCGAACGAGCGCTTCCCCACCGCCGCGGCCATGCTCGACGAGGTCGTGCGGGTGGCAGGCGCCGGCCACGCCGGGGCCCCCGTGATCGTCCCCGGCTCGCACCCGGCCAACAGCGGGGCCGGGGTCGGCTCGGCCGTGTTCCCGCCGGTGGACTCGGGCCTCCAGGCGCCGCCGCAGTCGCTGCAGCAGCCCTACCACGCGCCGCAGACCCCGGCGCCGTATGCGTACGCGCCGACGCCGGCCCCCGTGCCGGGTCCGCACACTCCGGCGCCCGGCTCGTACGGGTACCCGCAGCAGCACCAGACCACGCAGCCCTTCGGACCGGCGGCCCCGGCGCCGTACCCGGTCTCGCCGCAGGGCGGCCAGGGGTCCGCGGGCGGTGGCGCGCGGAAGCGGAACACCCCGCTCGTGGTGGGCGCCGCCGCGGTGGCCCTGCTGGCCGTCGGCGGCCTGGTCGCCTGGCTGAACATGGGCGGCGACAAGAAGGACGGGGCCGGGCCGACGCCGGGCTCCTCGACCTCGGCGTCGGGCTCGGCGAAGGCCGGACACAAGGGGCCGGACGCCTCGCGCACGATCGACCCGGCCAAGTGCACGGAGCCCTCGAAGGACTTCAGCGACGCGACCAAGGTGCGGGCCCCGGACTTCCGGTACATCAACATGGTCTCGGTGAAGGCCTGCATCAGGGCCGCCGGCTGGAAGTACGAGGAGAAGCCGCGCGACGAGGCGGTCTACGGCGAGGGGACCGTCATCGAGCAGCAGCCCGCCGGCGACTCGAAGATCGACCCGAAGAACGTCACCTTCACCCTGTGGATCTCGACCGGCGACCCGGAGTGACGCGCTAGCCGTCCGCAACGCCCGCCGCGGACGGACCGGCGGGCGTCGGCGCACCATCCCGCAGCCCTCGTACGGCCCGTACGGGATGCCGCTTTTGTCCGGTTATGCAAATCTGAGTCCGTGACATACGCCCGCGCGCTGCGATGGACCGCCGGGGCAGCGATGGCGACCGCCGCGCTGCTGGGCACGGCGCCCGCGAACGCCGGGACCTCCTCCCCCGCGTACCCCCCGCCCGCGACGGGCCTCCGGGCGGACCCGACGGACCGCGCGGACCAGGTGTTCGAGCAGCTGGCCGGAAGCGCCGCCGGCGTCGGGCGCGAGCGCCCCGGGCGCCCGGCGACCGAGACCCCCAACGCCGAGGCCGTCGCCGCCGCGCGGCCCTACCCGGTCCGCCCGCGCGTCGAGCCGGCCCTGCCGCCGCCCCCCGCGACGCGCGCGACACCCGCGACACCCGCGACGCCCACCCCGCCCGCCCCGGTCAGCGCGCTCGGTACGGCGCCGAACGAGCGGGCCGCCGATCTGGCCGCGCACATACTGCCGCTCGGAACGGGACTCGCCCTGATGGGACTGGGTTTCGGCTTCATGGCAATGCGGCTGCGCCGGGGCCGGTAGCTCCCTCCCGAGACGGACGGAACGCGTCCCTCCCCCTTCCGACGTAGACCTCAGGGTGGTTGCGGAGGGGTACATACTCGGTATAGATACTGAGTATGTCCATCCGCCACGGCCTTCTCGCCCTGCTGGAACGGGGTCCCCGTTACGGCTCCCAGCTGCGCACCGAATTCGAATCCCGCACCGGGTCCACCTGGCCCCTCAACGTCGGGCAGGTGTACACCACCCTCGCGCGCCTGGAGCGCGACGGTCTCGTCGCACCCGGCGGCGAGGACCCGGCCGGGCACACGCTCTACGCCATCACCGACTCGGGACGCTCCGAACTGCGCGCCTGGTACGAGCGCCCCGTCGACCGGGCCAACCCGCCGCGGGACGAGCTCGCCATCAAGCTGGCCATGGCCGTCGGCGCGTCCAACGTGGACATCCGCGCCGTCATCCAGTCCCAGCGGCACGCCACCGTCCAGGCCATGCAGGACTACACCCGGCTCAAGGCCCAGGCCCTCGCGGCCATCGACAGCGGGCGCGAGAGCGAACGCGACGACATCGCCTGGCTTCTGGTCCTCGAGCAGCTGATCTTCCAGACCGAGGCCGAGGCCCGCTGGCTCGACCACTGCGAGACCAGGCTCGTACGGCTCTCCGCGAGCGGCCGGCTCGCGCCGGCCGAGGCCGAGCCGCCCGAAGGCGACACCCCGGCCGCCCGCGCCGACGGCCGGACCGAGGGCCGTCCCCCGGCGCGCGCGGCCGCGACCGCCGCGGCCGGCGCCACCACGGCGACCACGGCGACCACTCCGACCACTCCGACCACCCCGACCACCGACCGGCTGCCCCGTACCGCCCGCACGCGGCGGGGCTGAACACCGCTCCATGTCCCAGGGGGGACTCACCATGCCTGACCAGCCCGTATTGCAGTTGGACCAGCTCGTCCGCACACACGGCAGCGGCGCCACCGAGGTGCACGCCCTGCGCGGGATCAACCTCTCCGTGTACCCCGGCGAACTCGTCGCCGTCATGGGCCCCTCCGGCTCCGGCAAGTCCACGCTGCTCACCCTCGCCGGCGGCCTCGACCAGCCCACCAGCGGCCGGGTGGTCGTCGAAGGAACCGACATCACCACCGCCAACCGGCGGCAGCTGGCGGCGCTGCGCCGCCGCAGCATCGGGTACGTCTTCCAGGACTACAACCTGATCCCGGCCCTCACCGCCGCCGAGAACGTGGCGCTGCCGCGCGAGCTCGACGGGATCTCCGCCCGCAAGGCCCGGCGCTCCGCGCTGGCCGCCCTGAAGGAGATGGGCCTGTCCCAGCTCGCCGACCGCTTCCCCGACGAGATGTCAGGCGGCCAGCAGCAACGCGTGGCCATCGCCCGCGCACTCGTCGGGGACCGCCGCCTCGTCCTCGCCGACGAGCCGACCGGCGCCCTCGACTCCGAGACCGGGGAATCCGTACTGGCCCTGCTGCGCTCGCGCTGCGAGGCGGGCGCGGCCGGGATCCTGGTGACGCACGAACCGCGCTTCGCGGCCTGGGCCGACCGCGTGGTGTTCCTGCGCGACGGCAGCGTCGTCGACGAGACCCTGCGCAGCCACGCCGACTCCCTGCTCACCGGGCAGGCGGCCCACCAGTGATCTCTTGGTACCACTCGTGGATCGCGGCGATCCGCATAGCCCGCCGCGACGCCTGGCGCTCCAAGGGCCGCAGCGTCCTCGTCCTCGCCATGATCGCCCTGCCGATCGTCGGCGTGAGCGCCGCCGACCTCACCGTGCGCAGCTCCCAGCTCACCGGTGAGCAGCGCATGGACCGCCTGCTCGGCGCCACGGACGCGAAGATCACCTTCTCCCACATGGGCGTGGCCATCTACCAGCGGCCGGACGCGAAGAGCTACGCCCCCGTCGGCGGCTACGACAAGTACGACGGGTCCGCCCGAGGAGGGCGCGACGAGGAGACCGCGCCGCCGGCGCTGCCGCCCGGCGCCCAGGCCGTGACGGACACCCAGGCCTACGCCAAGGTCCGCACCCGGTTCGGCATCCTCGAGACCGAACTGCGCGAAATCGACACGGCCAGCCCGCTCACGAAGGGGCTGCTGACGCTGGACCGCGGCAGGCTGCCGGGGGCGGCGGGCGAGGTCATCGCGACCAACGCCTTCCTGGAGGAGTCCGGTTACTTCGTCGGCTCCACGGTGACCCCGCGCGAGTCGACCGTCTCGTACAAGATCGTCGGCGCCTACGAGATCCCCGACGGGCTCAACGTGAGCCAGTTGCTCGCCCCGCCCGGGAGTCTGATCGCCCCGCTCGACCGTGCCCTGCAGAACGCCGGCAGCCCCGGGGTCCACCCCCGGCCCTCCTACCTGGTGAAGGTCGGCGGCGAAGGTTTCACGTGGAACATGGTCAAGGAGGCCAACACCAAGGGGCTCGTCGTCGAGTCGCGCACCGTCCTGCTGGACCCGCCGGCGGACTCGGAGGTCCCGCTCTACCAGCAGGAGCGCAAGGACTCCTGGGGCGGCGGCCCGCCCCTCGGGAGCACCGAGATCGCCGTCCTCTCCACCGTCGTCGGCCTCGCCATGCTGGAGATCTGCCTGCTGGCCGGCCCCGCCTTCGCGGTCGGTGCCCGGCGTTCGCGCCGCCAGCTCGGTCTCGTCGGTGCCAACGGCGGTGACCGGCGGCACATCCGGGCCATCGTGCTCTCCGGCGGCCTCGTCATCGGCGCCGCGGCCGCCGTCGTCGGCACCGTCATCGGCGTGGGCCTCACCCTCGGCCTCCGCCCGGTGCTCGAAGAGACCATCGGCAAGCGTTTCGGCGGCTTCGAGGTCCGCCCGCTGGAACTGCTCGGCATCGGCCTGCTCGCCGTCCTGACCGGCCTGCTGGCCGCCATCGCTCCGGCCGTCACCGCCTCCCGGCAGACCGTGCTCGCCTCGCTCACCGGCCGCCGGGGCGTCCGCCGGGCCAACCGGGTGCTGCCCGTCCTCGGCGTGCTCGCCGTCGCGGGCGGCGCCGTCATCGCCCTGTACGGCACGGTCTCCAAGATGGGCGCCACCGTCGTCGCGGGTGGCAGCGCCATCGCCGAACTCGGCATCGTCGCCCTCACCCCCGTCCTGGTCGGCCTGTTCGGGCGGGTCGGACGGTGGCTGCCGCTGTCGCCCCGGCTCGCACTGCGCGACGCCGTGCGCAACCGGGGGCGCACGGCTCCGGCCGTGGCCGCCGTCCTGGCCGCCGTTGCCGGCACCGTCGCGGTGGCGACGTACCAGCACAGCCACGAAGTCCAGGCACGGTACGAGTACGAGGCCAAACTGCCCTACGGCGCAGGGCTCATGGAGGCCAACGACAGCTCCGCCTACCGCGAGGTGTCCGCCATGCGCACCGCCCTGGCCAAGGAGCTCCCGCTGGCCGTGCGGGCCGACGTGGACCGGGTCAGCGTCGGCAAGCAGGGCTGCGCCCCGTACTCCGCCCCCGGCTGCGGGCGGGCCGAGATCATCATTCCGAAGGACCAGCGCTGCCCCCTCTACACGGCCCCGAACGGCCCCGCGTCCTTCACCCTGGAACAGCGCAAGGAGCTGCGCAACGACTGGAGGTGCCAGGACCAGCGGTTCGGCGTCCAGAACTCCATGGTCGTCGCCGACGAGAAGCTGCTGTCCGTCCTGGCCGTGACCGATCCCGGTGCGGTGTCCGCACTGAAGGCCGGCAAGGCGCTGTCCTTCTCCAAGCCGAACGTGCAGAACGACAAGGTCACGGTCCGGCTCATCGCCGACACGGACGAGCACGTGGGGGGCCTGGCCCCCGGCGAGGCGCCGCCGGGCGACGACAAGGTGTTCCCCGCCTACCAGATGCCCGACTCGGCGAACGGGTACGGCCTGACGCTGGTCCTCCCGCCTTCGGCCGCGAAGAGCGCGGGTCTGCTCACCACTCCGGTCGGGTCCTATTTCACCCTCGACGGTGAGGCGAGCTCGAAGCAGCGCCAGCGGCTGGACGGAGCCCTGGACCAACTGGGCGTCGACGCCTCGGTGCGCATCGAGAAGGGCTACGAGGGCGACGACAGCGTGATCATGCTCGCCCTGACCATCTTCGCGGGCCTGGTCACCATCGGCGCGGCCGGCATCGCCACCGGTCTGGCCCAGGCGGACGCCGAAGCCGACCTGAAGACCCTGGCCGCGGTCGGCGCGGCGCCCCGGGTACGGCGCACGCTCAGCGGATTCCAGTGCGGGGTGGTCGCCCTGATGGGCGTGGTCCTCGGCTCGGCGGCCGGAATCCTGCCGGCGGTCGGACTGCGGCTCACCGAACGGCGGGCGGCGGCCGACCTGATCCGCCGCGGCATCGAGAACGGCCACGCGGCGGCCTCGGAGACCGTGCCGTACATGCCGATCGGGGTGCCCTGGATGACGCTGGCCGGTCTGCTGGTCGCGGTCCCGGTGGGCGCGGCCCTGCTGGCGGCCCTGGTCACGCGTTCGAGCGGGGCACTGGCCCGCCGCGAGGTCTGACGGGCGCTTTCGACGGATGTTGGTGCCTCCGCACAGGGTGGATCACGCCTGTGCGGGGGCACACCGTGTGCAAGCGAAGGTGTGCGAGAGAATGACGGCATGGAGATGCCGAGGAGTGAACGGTCGCAGGAAAGCCCCCCGTCCCCGCACGTCATGATCGTGGGACAGGACGGGACGGCGGTCGGCGGCGCCGATGACGAGTCGCGCGAGGTCCCGGTGACGGAGATGGTCGAACAGCCCGCCAAGGTCATGCGGATCGGCAGCATGATCAAGCAACTCCTGGAAGAGGTACGCGCCGCACCTCTGGACGAGGCCAGTCGGGTCCGTCTCAAGGACATCCACGCCGCGTCGGTGAAGGAGCTGGAAGACGGTCTGGCTCCCGAGCTGGTGGAGGAACTGGAGCGGCTCTCCCTCCCGTTCACCGAGGAGGCCATCCCCTCCGAGGCCGAACTGCGGATCGCCCAGGCCCAGTTGGTCGGCTGGCTGGAAGGCCTGTTCCACGGCATCCAGACGGCCCTGTTCGCGCAGCAGATGGCGGCGCGGGCCCAGTTGGAGCAGATGCGCCGCGCCCTCCCGCCGGGTTCCTCCCACGAGGACGACGAGGACGGCCCCCACGGCGCGATCCGTTCGGGCCCCTACCTCTGAGCCGCTCCCCCAGCCCCCTTCGGGGCCGCCCCCGCCTCACGGTCGGAGCGGCCCCGAAGTCGTCGGGGCGGACATCGGGCACCGGCGGGGCGCAGGCCTCACAGCGCCGGCGTAAGGATCCGGTAAACCGCGGAACCCGTACGCAACGTGGCCCCCGCATACTCGGGACATGACCTACGACGCCATCGTGCTGGCCGGCGGCGCCGCACGGCGACTGGGCGGGGCCGACAAGCCCGGCCTCCTCGTCGGCGGCCGCCCCCTCCTCGACCGCGTCCTCGACGCCTGCGCCGACGCCCGGACCACCGTCGTCGTCGGCGGCCGCCGGCCGACCGCCCGGCCCGTGCGGTGGGCCCGCGAGTCGCCCCCCGGCGGAGGCCCCCTCGCCGCCCTCGACGCCGGTCTGCGGCACCTGCACGGGCATCCGGGGCCGGCCCCCGGCTCGGATGCCCGTGCAGGTGCCGTCGACACGAGGGCCGCGCGGGTCCTCGTCCTCTCGGCCGACCTGCCCTTCCTGGACCGCGACACGGTCCGGGCCCTCCTCGACGCGCCGGGCGGCGACGGAGCCGTGCTCCGGGATCCGGACGGCCGCGACCAGCCCCTGGTCGCCGCGTACCGGGCCGAGCCCCTGCGCAGGGAAATCGCCCTGCTGGCCGCCGAACACGGCGCCCTGGCCGGCCTCCCGCTGCGCGCGATCACCGCCGAACTCCAACTCACCCGCGTCACCGCGGCTGCGCCACTCGCCTCGTTCGACTGCGACACCTGGGACGATCTCGCCGCCGCCCGCGCCCGGATCAGAGAGCATGGAACCGTGCTGGAGCAATGGATCACCGCCGCCAAGACCGAGCTGGGAATCGACCTGGCCGTCGACACCAAGACCCTGCTCGACCTCGCCCGTGACGCCGCCCACGGCGTCGCCCGGCCCGCCGCCCCGCTGACGACCTTCCTCGTCGGCTACGCGGCGGCCCGGGCCGAAGCCACCGGCGCCGACCCCGCCGAGGCGGTCGCCGAAGCCTGCCGCAAGGCCTCCGGCCTGGCCCTGCGCTGGGCCGCCGAGGCCGAGGCCGCGGGCCCGGCAGAACCGACCGGTTCCGGATGACCGCGCCCACCGGCTCCGGTACCGACGCCGACCGTGCCCTCGACCAGGCCCTCGCCCTGGTCAGCCCCGGCCCCCGTCCCGACGCCGCCGGCGGCCACCGGCCCGCGCCCTGGAACCGGGCCCGGGAGAGCGCCACCCGTGCCGGAGCCTCCGTCCGGGGCCGCGTCCACCAGGTCCTGCTGGCGGACGGGCTCGGCGAGGTGCTGGCCAAGCCCCTCGACGCCCTGAGCGACCTGCCGTCCTTCGACACCTCCGCCATGGACGGCTGGGCCGTCGCCGGCCCCGGCCCCTGGTCCGTCCGCTCCGGCGACGACGCGCTCGCCGGGTCCGACCGTCCCGCGCCCCTCGCGGACGGCGAGGCCGTCCGGATCGCCACCGGAGCCCGGATCCCCGCCGACACCACGGCCGTGATCCGCAGCGAGCACTCCCGCGAGGCCGGCAGCCTGCTCCACGCCCGGCGGCCCGTGGCCACCGGCCAGGACATCCGCCCGCGCGGCCAGGAGTGCCGCTCCGGCGACCTGCTGCTGCCCGCCGGGTCCCTCGTCACCCCGGCCGTGCTCGGGCTGGCCGCGGCCGCCGGGTACGACGAGCTCACCACCCGGCCGCGGCCGCGCGTGGAGATCCTCGTCCTCGGCGACGAACTGCTGACCGAGGGACGCCCGCACGACGGCCTCATCCGTGACGCTCTGAGCCCCATGCTGGGCCCCTGGCTGACCCGGCTCGGGGCCGAGGTCGTCGCCGTCCGGCGGCTCGGCGACGACCCGGCGGGCGCCGAAGCCCTGTTCGAGGCCGTCACCACCTCCCCCGCCGACGTGGTCATCACCACCGGCGGCACCGCCTCCGGCCCCGTCGACCACGTCCACCCCGTACTCGCCCGGGCCGGCGCGGAACTGCTCGTCGACGGCGTCGCCGTACGCCCCGGTCACCCGATGCTCCTGGCCCGCCTCGGCAACGGCGGCCCCGGCCAGGACCCGGTCCGCCACCTGGTGGGCCTGCCGGGCAACCCGCTGGCCGCCGTGTCCGGGCTGCTGACCCTCGCCGAACCGCTCCTGCGGGCCCTCGCCGGGCGCAGCACCCGCCCCCGGTACGCGGTGCCCGTGGAGGGCGACGTACCGGGCCACCCGCACGACACCCGGCTCGTACCGGTCCAGCTGACGGACGAGCACGTCGTACCACTGCGCTACAACGGCCCGGCGATGCTGCGCGGCGTGGCCGCCGCGGACGCGCTGGCCGTCGTACCGCCGCACGGGGCCCGCTCGGGCCAAGAGGTGGAGATCCTCGACCTGCCGTGGGCTTCGGGGGGATGTTTCACGTGAAACTTCACGGCTCCGACGCGATGGCCCGCGGCGCCGACGAGAAGCTCGTCTCGCGCCGCGTCAAACTGCCCCGGCGGGAAGTCGAGCGACCGCTGCGGCAGGTGACGCGGCGGCTGTTGATGGCCCTGCTCGTGATGTGCCTGACGGTCCTGATCGTGTGGCTCGACCGCGACGGCTACCACGACAACGCCAACGAAACGGTCGACTTCCTCGACTGCGTCTACTACGCGACCGTCACCCTGTCGACGACGGGCTACGGCGACATCGTCCCGTACAGCCCCAGCGCGCGGCTGATCAACGTCCTGTTGATCACGCCGCTGCGCGTGCTGTTCCTGATCATCCTGGTCGGAACCACCTTGGAAGTCCTCACGACGCGGACCCGTGAAGAGTGGCGGCTCAACCGCTGGAGGAAGAACTTGCGTGACCACACGGTCGTCGTCGGCTTCGGCACGAAGGGCCGCTCGGCCCTTCAGACCCTGCTGGCCACCGGCCTCCACAAGGAGCAGGTCGTCATCGTGGACCCCAGCGCCAAGGTGATCGACATCGCCAACGCGGAAGGATTCACGGGGGTCGTCGGCGACGCCACGCGCTCCGACGTCCTGCTGCGCGCCGAGCTGCAGAAGGCCCGTCAGATCGTCATCGCCACCCAGCGGGACGACACGGCGGTGCTGGTCACCCTGACCGCCCGCCAGCTCAACCGTGGCGCGAAGATCGTCGCGGCCGTCCGGGAAGAGGAGAACGCGCCGCTGCTGCGCCAGTCGGGTGCGGACGCCGTCATCACGAGCGCGAGCGCGGCCGGCCGGCTGCTCGGACTCTCGGTGCTGAGCCCGAGCGCGGGCACCGTGATGGAGGACCTGATCCAGCAGGGCAGCGGCCTCGACCTGATCGAACGCCCCGTCAACCGGGCGGAGGTCGGCAAGTCCGTCCGGGACACCGACGACCTCGTCGTCAGCGTCCTGCGCGGCCACCGGCTGCTCCCGTACGACGACCCGCACGCGAGTCCCCTCCAGCTGACGGACCGTCTCATCACCATCGTCCGCGCCGCCCCGCCGAACTCACCCCCGCACTCACCGCCGGTGATGCAGGGTCCGGTCAAGTAACCCTCCGCGCGGCGCGCGCGAGCGGTAGCCTCCGGCCATGCATGCGATCACCATCGAACAGCCCGGCGGTCCCGACGCCCTCGTGTGGGCCGAGGTGCCCGACCCGGTGGCAGGAGACGGCGAAGTCGTCGTCGAGGTCGCGGCCAGCGCCGTGAACCGCGCCGATGTCCTGCAGCGGCAGGGCGTCTACCATCCCCCGCCGGGCGCCTCGCGCTTCCCCGGCCTCGAATGCTCCGGGCGGATCGCCTCGATCGGGCCGGGAGTGTCCGGCTGGTCGGTCGGCGACGAGGTGTGCGCGCTGCTCGCGGGCGGCGGGTACGCGCAGAAGGTCGCCGTCCCGGCGGGCCAGCTGCTGCCGGTGCCGGCGGGCCTGGACCTGGTGACGGCCGCGGCCCTACCGGAGGTCGTCTCGACGGTGTGGTCGAACGTGTTCATGGTGGCGGGACTGCGCCCCGGGGAGACCCTCCTGGTGCACGGCGGGTCGAGTGGCATCGGGACCATGGCGATCCAGCTGGCGAAGGCGGTCGGCGCGCGGGTCGCGGTCACGGCGGGCGGCAAGGAGAAGCTGGACCGCTGCGCGGAGCTGGGCGCGGACATCCTGATCGACTACCGCGAGCAGGACTTCGTGGAGGAGCTCAAGGCGGCGACGGACGGCGCCGGGGCGGACGTGATCCTGGACATCATGGGAGCGAAGTACCTGGAGCGGAACGTGGCCGCGCTGGCCGTCAACGGCCGCCTCGCGATCATCGGCCTGCAGGGCGGTGTCACGGCGGAGCTCAACCTGGGCGCCCTGCTGGCGAAGCGGGCCGCGATCACCGCCACCACGCTGCGGTCGCGGCCCCTGGAGGAGAAGGCGGCGATCGTCGCGGCCGTACGGGAGCACGTGTGGCCCTTGGTCGAGACGGGCCGGGTCCGCCCGGTGGTGCACGCGACCTACCCCCTGCGGGAGGCGGCGCGGGCCCATCAGGTGCTGGAGTCGAGCACGCACGTGGGCAAGCTGCTGCTGACCGTCTGATCCCCGGACCGCCGGCGGGACCGGTGTCGGTCCCGCCGGCGCCCGGCTACAGGGTGCGCAGCAGCACCGCCGGGGATTCGACGCAGTCGGCGACGTACCGCAGGAAGCCGCCCGCCGTGCCGCCGTCACAGACACGGTGGTCGAAGCTCAGGGACAGCTGCACGACCTTGCGGACCGCCAGCTCGCCCTCGTGCACCCACGGCTTCGGGATGATCCGGCCGACGCCGAGCATCGCCGCCTCCGGGTGGTTGATGATCGGCGTGGAGCCGTCGACCCCGAACACCCCGTAGTTGTTCAGGGTGAAGGTGCCTCCGGTGAGGTCCGCCGGGGCCAGCTTCCCCGTCCGGGCCAGCTCCGTCAGCCGGCCGAACTCCGCCGACAGCGACTCCGCGCCCCTCGCCTGCGCGTTGCGGACCACCGGGACCATCAGGCCCCGCTCCGTCTGCGCGGCGAAGCCGAGGTGCACGGCCGGCAGCCGGACGATCTCGTTCGCCGCCAGGTCGACGGTGGAATTGAGCTCCGGGTACCGGGCCAGCGCCGCCGTGCAGATCCTGGCCAGCAGGGCCAGCACCGAGACCTTGGGGCCTCCCACGGCGTTCATCGCCGCCCGCGCGGCCATCAGCTCGGTGGCATCGGCGTCCACCCAGCACGTGGCGTCCGGGATCTCGCGCCGGCTGCGCGACAGCTTCTCGGCGACCGCGCCCCGGACCCCCTTGAGCGGGATCCGCGTCGCGCCTTCGGCCGAGGCCGCAGAGGCGGACGGGACGGCGGTGACGGCAACGGCCGCGTCCGCGTTCGCGGCGGTGACCCCGGCCCCGGCTTCGGGTCCGGCCGGCCGCTCGGCGGCGCGCAGCGCCACCTCCACGTCGGAGCGCAGGATCAGGCCCTGCGGGCCGGAGCCGCGCAGCGCGCGCAGGTCCACTCCGTGGTCCCGGGCCAGCTTCCGCACCAGCGGCGAGATGACCGGCACGGGGCCCGCGAAGACCGTCGGCGCCGCAGCCACGGCCGGAGCCGGAGCCGCCTCGCGGGGCGGGGCGGCGGCGGCCACCGGGGCCGGGGCCGTGACGGCCGGGCCGGGCGTCTGACCGGCGGGGACGAGCCCCGGCGCGTCGGAGACGGGTCGCACCCGCCTCCGGCGCGCCGGACGCGAATGGTCCGTGCCGTAGCCGACCAGGACGTTGCCCGAGCCGGACGGAGCCTCCGCGGCCTCGTCCGGCGCCGTGGCCGCCGCGCCCACCGCCACCGTGATCAGCGGGGCGCCGACCGGCAGTTCGGTCCCTTCCTCGCCGAAGCGGGCGGTGACGACGCCCCCGTACGGGCAGGGCACCTCCACCATCGCCTTGGCCGTCTCGACCTCGACGACCGGCTGGTCGATGGCGACGACGTCGCCGACCGCCACCAGCCAGCGGACGATCTCCGCCTCGGTGAGGCCCTCTCCGAGGTCCGGCAGCTTGAACTCCATCACCTGCGGCATCAGTTCTCCCACTGCAGGCGGGCCACGGTGTCCAGGATCCGGTCGACGCCGGGCAGGTGGTGCTTCTCCAGCATCGGCGGCGGATACGGGATGTCGAGGCCGGTCACACGCAGCACCGGCGCCTCCAGGTGGTGGAAGCACCGCTCCGTGACGCGAGCGGCGATCTCCGCGCCCGGTCCGCCGAAGCCGCCGGACTCGTGGACCACCACGGCGCGCCCGGTCCTGCGTACGGAGGCCACAACCGTCTCCTCGTCGAACGGGACCAGCGAGCGCAGGTCCACGACCTCCAGGTCCCAGCCCTCCTCGCGCGCCGCCTCGGCCGCCTCCAGGCACACGGGCAGCGAGGGCCCGTACGTGATCAGCGTCGCGCTCGTGCCGGTCCGCCGGACGACCGCCTTGCCGATCCCGGGCACCGCGGAGGGTGCGTCCGCGGACCATTCGGCCTTCGACCAGTACAGCCGCTTGGGCTCCAGGAAGATCACCGGGTCGTCACTGGCAATCGACTCGCGCAGCAGCCCGTACGCGTCCTCGACCGTCGCCGGCGTCACCACGGTGAGTCCGGGGGTCGCGACGTAGTACGCCTCGGAGGAGTCGCTGTGGTGCTCCACCCCTCCGATGCCGCCGCCGTACGGCACCCGGACGGTGATCGGCAGCGGCATCGCCCCGCGGGTGCGGTTGCGCATCTTCGCCACGTGCGAGATCAGCTGCTCGAAGGCCGGGTACGCGAACGCGTCGAACTGCATCTCCACGACCGGCCGCAGCCCGTACATGGCCATGCCCACCGCCGCGCCGAGGATTCCCGCCTCGGCGAGCGGGGTGTCCGCGCACCGGTCCTCGCCGAACTCCTTGGCCAGCCCGTCCGTGATGCGGAAGACCCCGCCGAGCGCGCCCACGTCCTCGCCCATGACGTGGACCGTCGGGTCCTCGGCCATCGCGTCGCGCATCGCCCTGTTCAGGGCCTGCGCCATGGTCGCCGGCTTCACCGCCACCGTGGTCATGACCCGTCCTCCGCTTCCGGTTCCGCAGCTTCCAGTTCGGCGCGCAGCATGGCCGCCTGTTCGCGGAGCAGGCCGGTCTGCTCCGCGTAGACGTTCTCGAAGAGGTCCATCGGGTCGAGCACGGGCTCCGCGTTCATCCCGTCCCGCAGCCGGGCCGCCATCGTCTCGGCCGCGTCCTTGGCGGCCTGGATGCCGGCCTCGTCGAGCAGCCCGCGCGCGGTCAGCTCGCGCTCGAGCAGCAGGACCGGGTCGTGGGCCTTCCAGGCCTCGACCTCGGCGTCGCCGCGGTAGCGGGTCGCGTCGTCGGCGTTGGTGTGGGCCTCGATCCGGTACGTGACGGCCTCGATCAGGGTCGGTCCACCGCCGGAGCGGGCCCGTCGGACGGCCTCGGACAGCACCTCGTGCATGGCGGCGATGTCGTTGCCGTCGACGAGGCGGCCCGGCATCCCGTACCCCACGGCCTTGTGGGCCAGGGTGGGGGCGGCGGTCTGCTTGGCGAGCGGGACGGATATCGCGAACCCGTTGTTCTGGACGAGGAAGACCACCGGCGCCTGCCAGACGGCCGCGAAGTTCATGGCCTCGTGGAAATCGCCCTCGCTCGTGCCGCCGTCGCCGACCATGGCCAGGGCGACCACGTCGTCGCCGCGCAGGCGGGCGGCGTGCGCCAGGCCGACCGCGTGCGGCAGCTGGGTGGCGAGCGGGGTGCACAGGGGGGCTATCCGGTGCTCGCGCGGGTCGTACCCCGTGTGCCAGTCGCCCCGCAGGAGGGTCAGGGCCTGTACGGGATCCAGCCCGCGGGCCACGGCCGCCAGGGTGTCGCGGTAGCTCGGGAAGAGCCAGTCCTGCTCCTCCAGCACCAGCGCCGCCGCGATCTCGCAGGCTTCCTGGCCGACGGTGGACGGATATACGGCCAGTCGGCCCTGCCGGGTGAGGGCGGTGGCCTGGGCGTTGTAGCGGCGGCCGCGCACCAGCTCGGCGTAGCAGCGGCGCATCAGCTCGGGGTCGAGCCGGTCGGCGGCCGGCGTGCCCAGCACCCGGTACGGCTCGGGGTCCGGGAGCAGCGGGGCGGCATCCGTGCGGGGCCTCCAGGCGGGCGGCGGGGTGGAGCGGTGGGACGCACCGGCACCGGGCAGCTCTTGGACCGTCATGGCGGCGTACACCTCCTCGTGGGAAGCGGGCAACGAGGACCCCGGGTGTGAGGCCCCTCACCTACCGATTGTTCGGTTGCCCGGGCAATTTGGCTACAGGCAGGCCCAGGCTGTGGACAAAGTGGCGGCGGGGCCCTGGGATGGGTGCAGGACGTCCAGGAGAGGCAGGCAGCGGGCGATGGCGGATGAACAAATGGCCGGAGCGGGTTCCGGAGCGGCTCCCGGCCCGGGGGGCGCGTCCGGGGGCGCGCCAGCGGGTCCCGGGGGCCCGGGCGGCGCCGCGGGGCCGTCCGCCCCGCCCAGTCCTCCGCGGCCCCTCGACTCCATCGACCGGTCGATCGTGCGCCTGCTCCAGGCGGACGGCCGCGCCTCGATACGCTCCGTCGCCGAGCAGGTCCACGTCTCCCGGGCCAATGCCTACGCCCGCATCAACCGGCTCATCGACGACGGGGTGATCCGGGGCTTCACCGCCCGCGTCAACCACGAGCGCGCCGGCCAGGGCGCCTCGGCCTACATCACCCTGAAGATCGTCCAGAACTCCTGGCGCACGGTCCGCGAACAGCTCCGCGAGCTCCCGGGAGCCGCCCACATCGCCCTGGTCAGCGGCGACTTCGACGTCCTGCTGCTGGTCCACACACCGGACAACCGCACCCTGCGGGAGCTGGTCCTCACCCGCCTCCAGTCCATCCCGGAGGTCCTCTCCACCCGCACGCTGCTGGTCTTCGAGGAAACGGATCTCCTGGCCCGCGACCCGTCCGCCGGCCCGACGATCTCCGAGGACTGAGGCGGTCCTACCGCTGCGTGCGCAGCCCGTCCAGGGCCATGCTGACCACGGCGTCCGCCAGCTGGTCGGAGGTCGTGCCCGGGTGCGGTCGGTACCACTCCACCAGCGAGTTGACCATGCCGAAGAGGAGCCGGGTGGCGAGGCGGATGTCCACGTCCGCCCGCAGGTCTCCCTCGGCGGCCGCGGCCTTCAGCAGGTCGGCGACCTGGTGGTCGAACTCGCGCCGCCGCTCCAGGGCCCACCGCTCGGTGCGGGTGTTGCCCCGCACGCGCAGCAGCAGCGTCACGTAGGGGAGTTCCACGACGAGGACCTCGACCGTGCGGCGCGTGACGTACTCGACCCGCTCGACCGCGCGCCCCCGTACGGCCCCGGACTCCTCCAGCACCGCGAAGAGCCCGTCCAGCGCCCGGCTGACGGCACGGTGGAGGAGCTCCTCCTTGCCCGCGACGTGGTGGTAGATCGAGGACTTCGAGATGCCCGCGGCCTTGGAGAGGTGCTCCATCGAGGTGCCGTCGTAGCCACGCTCGTTGAAGACCTGTACGGCGACGGAGAGGAGCGTCTCGGGCGTGTACGTGTCCCGCTTGGCCGTCGTCATCGTGTCTCCCCCGCCCCGTCGTACCCGGCCGCGGCGTCGTCCGCGTCCTCGTCCGCCGCTTCGTCCCCCGCCGCGTAGCCCAGCTTGTACAGGGCCAGCGAGGGCGCGTACCGGCCGCCCGGGCAGCGCTCGTCGAGGTGGTGCAGCAGGTCGTACGCCCAGTCGCGGCCGAGCCGGTCGTGCCATTCGGCGGGGCCGACGGGGTAGTTGACGCCGAGCCGCATCGCCGTGTCGATGTCCTCGGCGCCGGCCACCCCGCGCGCGACCGCGTCGGCGGTGAGGTCGATCAGCATCGCGACGGTCCGGGCGACGATCATGCCGGGGACGTCGCCGATGACGGAGACCTGCTTGCCCAGCTTCTGGAACAGCCCGATCGCCTCGGAGAGGGTCCGCTCGCTGGTGTCCTCGCTGGCGGAGAGCGCGATCCGGGTGGCGTCGCGGTAGTCGAAGGCGAGGTCGAAGTAGACGACGTCGGCGAACTCGATCGAGGTCTTGCCGTCGGCGAGCACGAGCTGCCCCTCGCCCGGGAGCTGGATGTACGGGCCCCCGTGCTCGGTGGCCGTGACCGCGATCCCCGCCTCCTCCAGGAGGTCGACGAGCGCGGCGGCGGGCCCCAGGTCCCCCACGACGCCCACCTTCGCGGGCGCCTCCTCGGGCCCGGCGGTGTGCGGCGCCGGGGCCGTGTGGTCCGGGCCGTACGGGTACCAGCCGTGCCCGCTCTTGCGGCCGAGGCGGCCCGACTGGACCAGTCGGCGCTGCGCGAGCGAGGGGGTGAACTTGGGGCTGCGGAAGAAGGACTCCCACACGGAGCGGGTGACGGCCTCGTTGACGTCCTGGCCGATCAGGTCGGTCAGCGCGAAGGGGCCCATCTTGAAGCCGCCGCTCTCGCGGAGCACGGCGTCGATGGTGGCCGGGTCGGCGCCCTGCTCCTCGTACACCGCGAAGGCCTCGGCGTAGAAGGGGCGGGCGATCCGGTTGACGATGAAGCCGGGGGTGTCGGCGCAGCGCACCGGCGTCTTCCCCCAGCCGAGGACCGTGCGGTACGCGCGGTCGGCGGCGGCCGGATCGGTCGCGGACCCGGAGACCACCTCGACCAGCGGGAGCAGGGGGGCCGGATTGAAGAAGTGCAGGCCGAGGAAGCGTCCGGGGTGCGCGAGACCGGCCGCGAGCTCGGTGACGGAGAGGGAGGAGGTGTTGGTGGCCAGGAGGGTGTCCGGCGAGACCACCTCCTCGAGCGCCGCGAACAGCGCGCGCTTGGCGGCGACGTCCTCGACGACCGCCTCGACGACGAGGGCCGCGCCGGCCAGGTCCGCGAGTCCGCCCGCCGCGTCGATCCGGCCGATCGCGTCCTCGGCCTCGGCGCGATCCAGCCTTCCCTTGGCGGCCATCCGCTCGACGCGGTCCTGCACGAACCCGACCGCGTCGGCGGCGAGCGCGGCGGCGATGTCGTAGATCAGCACGCGGTGACCTGCGAGAAGGGCGACCTGGGCGATGCCCTGTCCCATGGTGCCGGCGCCGACGACCGCCACTGTGCGGGACCGCTCGATTGCTGTCATGACCCGATCCTCCCGCACCGACTTTTCCACAGGTCCGCCGGGCCCTCTTGTACCGACCGATCGTTCGGTTACTCTAACTCGAGTCTGCTCTTCTTCATCCCTTCTTGCCCGACCCGATCGCCTGATCCCGCCCGGCTCAACGAGGAGTTGGTCCCTGATGGCCGCCGAGCCCACCGTCCCCCAGCTGTCCGCCAAGCACCGGCCCACCCTGGACCAGGCCCTGGCCACGATCCGCACGCGTGCCTACTGGTCCCCGCACCCCGAGCACCCCAAGGCGTACGGCGAGACCGCGCCGGCCGACGGCCTCGCCGCCTTCGAGGCGCTGCGCGGCACCCGGCTCGACCTCGGGCAGCCCGGCACCGACGGCTGGACGGGCGCCGAGACCTCCCCGTACGGCGTACAGCTCGGCGTCGAGTACCCGCATGTGGACCCGGACGTGCTGCTGCCCGCGATGCGGGCCGGCATGGGCGCCTGGCGCGACGCCGGGCCCGAGGCCCGCGCCGTGGTCTGCATCGAGATCCTGTCCCGGATCTCGGCGCGGACGCACGAGTTCGCGCACGCGGTGATGCACACCAGCGGCCAGGCCTTCATGATGGCGTTCCAGGCGGGCGGCCCGCACGCGCAGGACCGCGGCCTGGAGGCGGTGGCCTACGCGTACGAGGAGCAGACCCGCGTCCCGGGGCAGGCCGACTGGTCGAAGCCCCAGGGCAAGAAGGACCCCCTGGAGCTCGGCAAGACCTTCACCGCCGTCCCCCGGGGCATCTCCCTGATGATCGGCTGCAACACCTTCCCCACCTGGAACGGGTACCCGGGGATCTTCGCGTCCCTCGCCACCGGCAACCCGGTCCTGGTCAAGCCGCACCCGCGCGCCGTGCTGCCGCTGGCGCTGACCGTCCAGGTGGCCCGCGAGGTCCTGGCGCAGTACGGCTTCGACCCCAACCTGGTGGCGCTGGCCGTCGAGCGGCCGGGCGAGGGCATCGCCAAGGAGCTCGCCGTCCGCCCCGAGATCAAGGTGATCGACTACACCGGGTCCACGGAGTTCGGCGAGTGGCTGGAGACCCACGCCCGCCAGGCGCAGGTCTACACGGAGAAGGCGGGCGTCAACACCGTCGTCCTCGACTCCACCGACAACTACAAGGGCATGCTGTCCAACCTGGCGTTCTCGCTGTCCCTGTACAGCGGCCAGATGTGCACCACCCCGCAGAACCTGCTCATCCCCCGCGACGGCATCGAGACGGACGCGGGCCACAAGTCGTACGACGAGGTCGTCGGCGACCTCGCGGGCGCGGTCGGCGGGCTGCTCGGCGACGACGCACGGGCCAACGCCCTGCTCGGCGCGCTGGTCAACCCCGACGTCAAGACCCGTCTCGAGGCCGCGGCCGGTCTCGGCGAGGTCGCGCTGGCTTCGCGGGAGGTGCCGAACCCCGACTTTCCCGACGCGGTGGTCCGCACGCCGGTGATGGTGAAGCTGGACGCCTCCAAGGCCGACGACGCCGCCCCGTACCTCTCGGAGTGCTTCGGCCCGGTCTCCTTCGCGGTGGCGGTCGACTCCACGGCGGGCGCGCTCGAGCTGCTGCGGCGCACCGTCCGCGAGAAGGGCGCGATGACGGTCGGGGCGTACACGACGTCCGCGGACACCGAGCGGGCCATCGAGGAAGTCTGCCTCGAGGAGTCGGCGCAGCTCTCGCTGAACCTCACGGGCGGGGTCTACGTCAACCAGACCGCGGCCTTCTCCGACTTCCACGGCTCGGGCGGCAACCCGGCGGCGAACGCGGCGCTGTGCGACGGGGCCTTCGTGTCCAACCGCTTCCGCGTGGTGGAGGTCCGGCGCCAGGGCTGAGCCGCTAGGCGCTCTCCCCGGCCGTCTCCCCGGCCGTCGGCCCGTCCGCCGGCCGGGGGCCGCCCCAGTGGAAGAGCGTCATGGCCACGCTGGTCGCCAGGTTGTAGCTGGACACCTGCGGCCGCATCGGCAGGGACACCAGATGGTCGGCCCGGTCCCGCAGTTCGGGAGAGATCCCGTGCCGTTCGGAGCCGAAGGCGAGCACGGCGTCGTCCGGGAGGGTGAGGGCGCGGATGTCCTCGCCCTCCGGGTCGAGCGCGTACAGCGGGCCGGGCGGCAGCGCGGCGAGATCCACCTGGGCGACGGTGGTGGCGTAGTGCAGCCCCGCTCCGGCGCGGACCACGTTCGGGTGCCAGGGGTCCAGGTCGCCGCGGGTGACCACGCCGGTGGCGCCGAAGCCGGCGGCGAGGCGGACCACGGCTCCGACGTTGCCGAGGTTGCGCGGGTTGTCGAGCACCACGACCGGGGCCGGCCTGGGCATCGCGTCGAGCCGTGCCCGCCCCTCGGCCGGGTCGGGCCGGACCGCGAGCGCCGCGACCCCGGTGGGATGCACCCGCCCCGGTCCCAGCAGCCCCTTGAGCGGAGCCCTGCGTACCAGCCGGGCCACCTCGTCCTCGACGTCCGCGGCCAGCTCGCCCGCGAGGCGCCGTACGGCCTCGGGATCGTCGGCGACGGCGACCCGCACGTCCGCCCCGAAGCGCAGGGCGTGCTTCAGCGCGTGGAATCCGTCCAGGAGCACGAGGTCCTCCCGCGCCGCGGCCTCCCGCCACTGCCGTTCGGTGACGCTGTCGGGGCTCTCGTGCTGCTCGCTCATACCGCCGAGCCTACGGTCCCCTGCTCCGGCTCCGGATCCGGCTCCGGCGCGCGGTCCGGCCCGGGGAGGGCGGCGCCGCGACCGCCCGGCCGCAGCGCCGAGGCCCGCGCACCGAGCCAGACGAGGAACACCGTCGGCAGGAACACCGCGTCGGCGGCGATCATCGCCAGCGAGAAGAACGGCAGACCCAGCAGTACGGCGATCCCCGCGTGCTCCAGCATCATCAGCGCCAGCAGCACGTTCTTGATCCGCCGGTTGAACAGGGTGAACGGGAACGCCACCTGGACCGCGACCGTCCCGTACGACAGCAGCATCACCAGCGTGCCGCTGCCGGCGAGGAGGGCCGACACCCCGGGCCAGGGGGTGAAGTAGTCCAGGCCCAGCGGGTAGTACAGCGCGGTCCCGTCCTGCCAGCGCGAGCCCTGGATCTTGTACCAGCCCGCCGTCGCGTAGATCAGGCAGACCTCCGCCGTGATCACCAGCATTCCGGCGTTGTGCAGCAGGTTCGCCAGGACGTCGAGGACCGCCCGCCCCTCCCCCTCCGGCTCGTACCGTTCGACCGTCCACCACAGCGCGGCGACCACCCACAGCGCGCCGAAGGCCACCAGCCAGCCGGTACCGAACCCCCCGGTCAGCGCCCCGTACGCGCCCGCGCCGCCGAGCACGGCCCACAGCACCGGCCCGGCCCGCCCGGCCGACGCCCTGCCGAGGCGGCGGGCGCGGCGGGCGTCGAGCGACCACACCTGCGCGCAGCGGGTCAGCACGAGGTAGATCGCCATCAGGTGGATGACGTTGTCCCCGCCGTCGCCCATGAACACGCTTCGGTTCTGCAGCGAGAGCACGCCGACCATGAACACCACGGCCGTGGCCCGGGTGCGCCAGCCGAGCAGCAGCAGCGCGCTCGACAGCACGCCGAGCACGTAGACGATCTCGAACCAGAGCGCCGAGTCGGACCACATCAGCACCGTGAAGGCGTGGTTCGAGGCGATCAGCCGCTTCGCCAGGTCCCAGCTCCAGGGCCCTTGCGGGCCGTACAGCTCGTGCCGGTGGGGGAACTCGCGCAGCAGGAAGAACAGCCAGGTACCGGCGAAGCCGATGCGGACCACGGCGCTCTGGTAAGGGCCCAGCGCCCGCCCGCTGACCGCGGCCAGCGCCGGCGCGGAAGCGGCCCGGAGCCGTGCGGCAGCGGACCGGAGCCGTGCGGCCCGGCCGCCCCTGGCCGGGGCGCCGGCGGCCCGTGTCGCCGTGGCCCGGGTCCCCTCGGTCGCCGCCGCCCCGTCCGCGGGCGGCCTCACACCGTCCACCACGGCAGCTCCCGGTAGTAGGTCCGGGTGTCGGTCTTCTCGTCGGACCACTTCGGGGCGGCCACAGCGGTCGTCGCCGCGCGCAGCTGGATCCGTACGATCCGGCCGTCGGCGAGGTGTGCGCCCTTGCCCACGGCCGTGTCCGCGTCGGTCCGGACCTTCAGCCGGTCCAGTGCGATCCGCCGCAGGTACTGCTCCGCGAGCTCGCCGCGTTCGCCGGTCGCCTTGTTGTCCTCGTCGTGGGAACCGGTGAAGAAGTCCCAGGCCCGCCGGAGCTCGTTCTGCTCGGTGTGGCTCGGCAGCAGGCTGTGCCTGATGGCCGCGCCGTCCTCGGCGGACAGTCCGCGCCAGTTGCCGGTCACCAGCACGCCGTCGGCCGTGCGCGCCTCCACCCGCACCTCGATCGCGATGTTCTGCTGCAGCGGGTTGGGCGCGAAGAGCTTCCAGTTCTGTTCGAACTCCGGATAGACCCAGTTGTCGATCGTCCGTGCGTGCTGCTTGCTCAGCGTGTTGGAGGGGGCCACGTGCAGGAAGACGAGCGCGAGGTGCCAGCAGGCTCCGAGGGCGACCGCGCCCAGGGCGAGGACCGTCACGACCCGGTAGGGGGTGGAGAGACCCGCGATTCCGAGTGCCCGCGGCGGGGGCGGAGCGTCCCCTGCGGGGGGCTCGTGCGCGTTCGAATCCATCCCGCCCCGATCATCCGGCGTCCACAGGGTTGACCACAGAGGTTGACACCCTACGGGCCGTCGTCCCACCATTGAAGAGTATGAACCGAACGATCGGTCGGTCGGGCGGGACGGAGCGGCAACGACTCTCCGGCAGGAGGCCGTGATGGTGGCAGTGACCCCGGCGACGGGGCAGGAAGCGGGCATCGGCGTGACGGACGATCTCAGCGCACAGCTGGCGGCGGCCTTCGACGCGGCCGTCGCGGCCGACGAGCGCGTGGAGCCGCGCGACTGGATGCCGGACGAGTACCGCGCTTCCCTGGTCCGCCAGATGGCACAGCACGCCCACTCCGAGATCATCGGCATGCAGCCCGAGGCGAACTGGATCACCCGCGCGCCCTCCTTGCGCCGCAAGGCGATCCTGATGGCGAAGGTGCAGGACGAGGCCGGCCACGGCCTGTACCTGTACAGCGCCGCCGAGACCCTGGGCACCAGCCGCGACGAGCTGCTCGACAAGCTCCACGCGGGGAAGCAGAAGTACTCCTCGATCTTCAACTACCCCACGCTGACCTGGGCGGACGTCGGCGCGATCGGCTGGCTCGTGGACGGCGCGGCGATCACCAACCAGGTCCCGATCTGCCGCTGCTCCTACGGGCCGTACGCGCGCGCCATGGTCCGGATCTGCAAGGAGGAGTCCTTCCACCAGCGCCAGGGGTACGAGCTGCTCCTCGCACTCTCGCAGGGCTCCGAGGCACAGCACGCGATGGCGCAGGACGCGGTCGACCGGTGGTGGTGGCCCTCGCTGATGATGTTCGGCCCGCCGGACGCGGAGTCGGGGCACTCGGCGCAGTCGATGGCCTGGCGGATCAAGCGTCATTCCAACGACGAGCTGCGCCAGCGCTTCGTGGACATCGCCGTACCGCAGGCCGAGTCGCTGGGTCTGACCCTGCCCGACCCGGACCTGAAGTGGAACGAGGAGCGCGGGCACCACGACTTCGGCGCGATCGACTGGGCCGAGTTCTGGGACGTACTCAAGGGCAACGGCCCGTGCAACGAGGAGCGGATCGGACAGCGCCGCGCGGCGCACGAGGAAGGCGCCTGGGTCCGCGAAGCGGCCGCGGCGTATGCGGAGAAATCTGCCGCACGCAAGGAACAGCAAGAGGCGGCAACGGAAAGCGAGGCACGGGTATGACGCAGAACTGGCCCCTGTGGGAGGTGTTCGTCCGCTCGCGGCGCGGCCTCTCGCACACGCACGCGGGCAGCCTGCACGCCCCCGACGCGGAGATGGCCCTGCGCAACGCCCGCGATCTCTACACCCGTCGCGGCGAAGGCATCTCGATCTGGGTCGTGCCCTCCACCGCGATCACCGCCTCCTCCCCGGACGAGCGGGACCCGTTCTTCGCGCCCTCTGCCGACAAGCCGTACCGCCACCCCACCTTCTACGAGATCCCCGAGGGGGTGAACCACCTGTGACCAGCACCGACGTGGTCAACGCGGCCACCCTCCCGCTCGGCGACGACGCGCTGATCCTCTCCCACCGCCTCGGCGAATGGGCCGGGCACGCCCCCGTCCTGGAGGAGGAGGTCGCCCTCGCCAACATCGCGCTCGACCTGCTCGGCCAGGCCCGTGTCCTGCTGTCGATGGCCGGCGACGAGGACGAGCTGGCCTACCTGCGCGAGGAGCGGTCCTTCCGCAACCTCCAGCTGGTCGAGCAGCCGAACGGCGACTTCGCCCACACCATCGCGCGCCAGCTCTACTTCTCCTTCTACCAGCACGAGCTGTACGCAGGCCTCGCGCTCGGGGACGGTCCGTTCGGGCCCCTCGCGGCCAAGGCCGTCAAGGAGACCGCCTACCACCGCGACCACGCCGAGCAGTGGACCCTGCGCCTCGGCGACGGTACGCAGGAGAGCCGCGCCCGGATGCGGGGCGCCCTGGACGGGCTGTGGAAGTACACCGGGGAGATGTTCCAGCCGCTGGACGGGCTCGAGGACGTCGACTGGGCCGCCCTGGAAGGCCGCTGGCTGGCCGCGCTCGAGGACGTCCTGGGGCGGGCGGGCCTGGCGATGCCGCAGGGGCCGCGCAGCGGCGCCTGGGCCGCCGGGGCCGGACGCCAGGGGCTGCACACCGAGTCGTTCGGCCGGATGCTCGCCGAGATGCAGCACCTGCACCGCAGCCACCCGGGGGCGTCATGGTGACGGGGGCCGAGCAGACCCGGCTGGAGGTGGAGCTGGCCGAGCTGGCGGGCTCCGTCCCCGACCCCGAGCTGCCCGTGCTCACCCTCACGGAGCTCGGTGTCATGCGCGGAGTGCGGATGCACGAGGACGGCCACGTCGAGGTCACCCTCACCCCCACGTACACGGGGTGCCCGGCCATCGAGGCCATGTCCGCCGACATCGAGCGCGTCCTGACCGGTCACGGCATACCCGATGTCAGGGTGCGGACCGTGCTGGCCCCCGCCTGGTCCACCGACGACATCAGCGCCGAAGGCCGCCGCAAGCTGGCCGAGTTCGGCATAGCCCCGCCGCGGCCGCACGCCGCCGGCGGGCCGGTTCCGCTGACCCTGTCGGTCCGCTGCCCTCACTGCGGATCGACCGACACCGAACTGCTCAGCCGGTTCTCCTCGACGGCCTGCAAGGCGCTGCGCCGCTGCACCGCCTGTCGTGAACCGTTCGACCACTTCAAGGAGCTGTAGATGGCCGTGTTCCCGTCGGCGACCGCCCCGGGGTCCGCGAGCCCGACGCGCCCCGCGCGCCACGGCGCCTTCCACACCCTTGCGGTGGCGGCGGTCGACCGCCTCACCGAGGACTCCGTGGCGCTGACCCTGGCCGTCCCGCCGGAGCTCCGCGCCGCGTACGCGCACGCCCCCGGCCAGCACCTCACCCTGCGGCGGAGCACCCCCGAGGGCACCGAGGTCCGGCGTACGTACTCGATCTGCTCCCCCGCCCCGGCACCCGGCGGGCCCGGCCCCTCGACCCTGCGGGTCGGGGTGCGGCTGGTGGAGGGCGGGGAGTTCTCCTCGTTCGCGCACAAGGAGATCGCCGCCGGTGACGTCCTGGACGTGATGGTCCCGGCCGGGCGGTTCGTCCTGGACCCGGCCGCGGCGCCGGCCGACGCGCACTACGCCGCGATCGTCGGAGGCAGCGGCATCACCCCGGTGCTGTCCATCGCGGCCACGCTGCTCGCGGCGCGGCCCGACGCCCGGTTCTGCCTGGTGCGCAGCGACCGGAGCGCGGCCTCGACGATGTTCCTGGAGGAGGTCGCCGACCTCAAGGACCGCTATCCCGACCGGTTCCAGCTGGTCACCGTCCTGTCCCGCGAGGAGCAGGAGGCCGGGCTGCCCTCGGGACGGCTCGGCGAGGAGCGGCTGACGGCGCTGCTGCCCGCTCTGCTGCCGGTCACCGAGGTGACGGGCTGGTTCCTGTGCGGGCCGTACGGACTGGTCACGGGCGCCGAGCAGGCGCTGGCCGCGCTCGGGGTGCTGCGGACCCGGGTCCACGAGGAGGTCTTCCACGTCGAGGACACCGCCCCGCCGGCGCCCGCCCCCTCGGCCGCCGCCACCCACGCCCGGGTCACGGCGCGGCTCGACGGCCGCTCGGGCACCTGGCCCGTGCGGGAGGGCGAGTCCCTGCTCGACGCGGTGCTGCGGGCCCGCGCAGACGCCCCGTATGCCTGCAAGGGCGGGGTGTGCGGCACCTGCCGGGCGTTCCTGGTGACCGGCGAGGTGCGGATGGAGCGGAACTTCGCGCTGGAGGAGGCGGAGACGGACGCCGGCTTCGTGCTGGCCTGCCAGTCGCACCCGGTGTCGGAGGAAGTGGAGATCGACTTCGACCGCTGAGCGGCCGTGGCCACGGCCCCCTGTCAAATTTCCAGAACGTGTTCTATCTTGACGCACCGTCAGGCAGAGCGCGATCCGGGCACGCGGGAGGACAGGCAGTGGACTTCACCTTCACCGAGGAGCAGCAGGCCGCCGTCGAGGCGGCCAAGGCCGTGTTCGCGGGCGTGGCCCCCGACAGCGTGCCCAGCCCTGCGCTCACCCCGCGGGCCGTGGCCGAGGAGTTCGACCGCGGGCTGTGGGCCAAGCTCGCCGACTCCGACCTGCTGAGCCTCGTCCTCGCCGAGGAGCACGACGGCGCCGGACTCGACGCCATCGCCCTGTGCCTCGTCCTGCGGGAAGCCGCGAAGGTCCTGGCCCGGGTGCCGCTGCTCGAGCACTGCGCCACCGCCATGACCGTCCAGGCCCACGGCAGCCCCGAGCTGGCCGGGGCCCTGCTGCGCGACGCCGGACGTGGCAGCCTCGTCCTCACCGTCGCCGCGCACGGCCGCAGCGGCCACGACCCGGCAGAGCTGGCCGTCACCGCCCGCCGCGACGGCGACGCCTGGGTCCTGGAGGGTCTCCAGACGGCCGTCGCATGGGCGCACAACGCCGACTGGATCGCCGTCCCGGCCCACACCGGCGAGGGCGAGGCGGTCCTGGCCCTCGTCCCGCGCGGAGCCGAGGGTCTGTCCCTCGCGGCGCAGTACTCCACCACCGGGGAGCGGCTCGGCGAGGTCACCCTGGACGGCGTGCGGATCCCGGCCGCGCACCTCATCGAGGCACCCGGAGCCTGGGACCACTTGCGCCGGCTCCTCGCCACCGGGACCTGCGCGCTCGCACTCGGCCTCGGCGAGAACGTGCTCACCATGACCAGCCGGTACACGAGCAAGCGGGAGCAGTTCGGCTTCCCCGTGGCCAGCTTCCAGGCCGTCGCCGTCCAGGCCGCCGACCGCTACATCGACCTGCGCGCCATGGAGGTCACCCTCTGGCAGGCAGCCTGGCGGCTCGACGCCTCGACGGGCGGAGCCGGGGGGCCGCTGCCCAGCGCGGGCGACGTGGCCGTGGCCAAGATCTGGGCCTCCGAGGGCGTACGGCGCGTCGTGCAGACCGCACAGCACCTGCACGGCGGCTTCGGCGCCGACACCGACTACCCGCTGCACCGCTATCACGCCTGGGCCAAGCAGCTGGAGCTCCAGCTCGGCCCGGCCGCCCTGCACGAGGAGGCCCTGGGCGACCTGCTGGCCGCCCACCCCCTCACCTAGCCGGGAGGCCGTCGGAACGGCCCGGACGCCGCCCGTCAGACCACGAAGCCCGGGGCGCCCGCGTCGGTGACGACCGGGCGCCCGGCGGCCTCCCAGTCCTGCATGCCGCCGTCCACGTTCACGGCGTCGATGTCCTGGCCCCGCAGGTACTGGGCGACCTGGGCCGAGCGGCCGCCGACCCGGCACATCACGTAGACCGGACGGTCGTCCTCGATCTTCTCGGTCAGCTCGCCGATGCGCGCCACGAACTCGCTCATCGGGATGTGCAGCGCACCCTCGGCGTGGCCGGCCGCCCATTCGTCGTTCTCGCGAACGTCGAGGACGAAGGCCTCGGAGGGAAGCGCGGAGGCGGCCACCGAGGGAAGCGGTCCGGAGTTCATTAGCTGTCGCCTTCTCTCGTCACGGATAGATGAGCCAACCTATCCGACGGGCTTTCCCCGGGCGTCGTTCCCCGGCCGTCCTCAGGCGGTGCGCAGCTCTGCCAGTTCCGCCTCGCGCTTCGCGACATCGCCGAGCAGCTGCTCGGCGATCTCCTCCAGCAGGCGGTCCGGGTCCTCGGGGGCCATCCGCAGCATCGATCCGATCGCGCTGTCCTCCAGCTCCCGGGCCACGACCGACAGGAGCTCCTTGCGCCGCGAGAGCCACTCCAGCCGCTCGTAGAGCTCCTCGCTCTCGCTCAGCCGCGCGGCGGCGGGTGCCGGACCCGCCGCCCACTCCTGCGCCAGCTCGCGGAGCAGCTGCTCCTCGCCCCGCCCGTACGCGGCGTTGACCCGCACGATGAACTCCTCGCGCCGCTCCCGCTCGGCCTCGTCCTGGGCCAGGTCCGGGTGCGCCCGGCGGACCAGCTCGCGGTACAGGCGGCGTACCTCCTCCGTCGGGCGCACCCGCTGCGGAGGCCGCACCGCGCGGTCGGTGAGCATCGCGGACGCGTCGTCGGACATCCCGTCCGAGTCCAGCCAGTCGTGGAACAGCTCGTCCACCCCGGGCATGGGCATCACCAGGGAACGGGCCTCGCGCGCACGGCGCAGGTCCTCCGGGTCCCCACTGCTGGCCGCCTTCGCCTCGGCGATGAGCGCGTCCAGCTCGTCGAGCCGGGAGTACATCGGGCCGAGTTTCTGGTGGTGGAGGCGGGAGAAGTTCTCCACTTCCACCCGGAAGGTCTCCACGGCGATCTCGAACTCGATCAACGCCTGCTCGGCGGCCCGTACGGCGCGCTCCAGGCGCGCCTCGGGCCGCTCGTCGGCGGAGGGGGCGGAGCCGGGCTCGGGCGCTTCGGGAACTGTCTGCTCGCTCACCCGGCCAGCCTACGGCCCGACCGGCCGGGTGTTTCACGTGAAACATCACCAGGTTCCCGGCCCGGCGGCCCCTGCGCGTGTTTCACGTGAAACATCGCCGCCCAGCGGCTCCGGCGTCTTCCTAGACCCCCGACTCCGCCGCGATCCGCCCGGACCGCACCGCCGCCACCAGGACCGCGTGGTCGGCCTCGCTCCGGTCGGCGTACGCCACCGCGAACGTGGCCATCGCCTCGTCCAGCTCCTCGTTCTTCCCGCAGTACCCCGCCAGCAGCCGCGGATCCGCACTGTGCGCGTGCGCCCGCGCCAGCAGGGCGCCGGTCATCCGCCCGTAGTCGTCGATCTGCTCCACGGCCAGCGCCGCCGGGTCCACGCTGCCCTTGCGGTTGCGGAACTGACGGACCTGGAAGGGCCGCCCCTCCACCGTCGTCCAGCCCAGCAGGATGTCGGAGACCACCTGCATCTGCTTCTGCCCGGCCACCACCCGGCGGCCCTCGTGCTCCTCCGGCGGCGAGACGAAGCCGAGGGCGGGCAGGTAGGGCAGCAGCACGGACGGCCGGGCCTCCTTCACCTGGAGGACCAGTGCCTCGCCCCGGTGGTCGAGCAGCAGCACCACGTAGGAGCGGGTCCCCACGCTGCCGGTCCCCACCACCCGGAAGGCCACGTCGTGGATCGCGTACCGGGCCAGCAGCGGCTGCCGGTCGCCCGGCAGCGTCTCGAGGTACGGGCCCAGCGCGGCCGCCACGGCCGCCGCCTCCCCGTCCCCGACCCGGCGCAGCACCGGCAGCGCGTCCACGAAGGCCCGGCCACCGTCGGGCGCGGCCTCGGTGGACTTCGCGGCGAACCGGGCCGAGGTGTTGTTGCGGGCCTTCTCGGAGACCCGCTCCAGCGTGCCCAGCAGGTCCCGGGCATCGGTGTGCGAGACCAGCTCCTCGTCCGCGATGGCGTTCCACGCGTCCAGCGACGGCAGTTTGGCGAGGAGCCGCATCGTGCGGCGGTAGGCGCCCACGGAATCGAGCGCCGCCGCCCGGCAGGTGTCCTTGTCGGCGCCGGCCACCCGGCCGGCCAGGACCAGCGACGTGGCCAGCCGCTTGAGGTCCCACTCCCACGGACCGAAGACCGTCTCGTCGAAGTCGTTGAGGTCGATGACGAGCCGGCCGCGCGCGTCCCCGTACAGGCCGAAGTTGGCCGCGTGGGCGTCTCCGCAGATCTGCGCGCCGATCCCGGTCACCGGACCGCCGGAGAGGTCGTGAGCCATCAGCCCGGCCGAACCGCGCAGGAAGGCGAAGGGGTTGGCGGCCATCCGGCCGACCCGTATCGGCGTCAGCTCGTCGACCCGGCCGACGTTGGACTCCTCCACCGCCCGCACCGCGTCCGGGCGGTCGGCCGGGGCCCGGAAGTGCGCCTGGGCCGCCCGTGGGACGCGGACGCGCAGCGCCTTGCCGGCCGCCCTCGGCGAATCCTCCGGGCTCCCCGCACGCCCCTCGGTGAACCGCCTCGCGAACCCGGCGACCTCCGGGATCCGTTCCTTCGCATCCGGTTCCACCACGCGCTGCTCCGGTACCACCGTCATGCGTCCCGCCCCCTGATCACCGTCGGTTCGGGCCCGACCGTACCTAGAGCCCTGCGTCCCTGGCCAGCAGGGCCGCCTGGACCCGGTTCTCGCACTCCAGCTTCGCCAGGATCCGGCTCACGTACGTCTTCACCGTCGCCTCGCTCATGTGCAGCCGCCGGCCCGCGTCCGCGTTCGACAGCCCCTCGCCCAGCAGCGCCAGTACCCCGCGCTCGCGTTCGCTCAGCTCCGCCACCCGGCTCCGGGCCGCCTCGGCCCGTCCCGCGGACTGCCCGGACGCCAGCAGGTCCACCACGTGCCGGGTCGCCGCCGGGGACAGGTACGCGTCCCCGGCCGCGGCCGCCCGGACGGCGCCGATCAGTTCGCCGGGCGCCGAGTCCTTCAGCAGGAACCCCGCGCCGCCCCCGCTCAGCGCGCGCAGCACGTTCTCCCTCTCCCCGAAGGTCGTCAGGATCAGCGTCCGCACCTCCGGCGCCGAACGCCCGAGTTCCCCCAGCGCCGTCAGGCCGTCCATGACGGGCATCTGGAGGTCCAGGAGCACCACGTCCGGCCCGTGCGCGCGGGCGAGTTCGACCGCCTCCCGGCCGTTCGCCGCCTCCGCGACGACCTCGATGTCCGCCGCCGAGGTCAGGATCATCCTGATTCCGGCCCGGATCAGCGGCTCGTCGTCAGCGATCACCACGCGGATCACCTTGGCTGTCACCCGTGCTCCCCTTGCTCGGCCTGGTACGCCTGTCACTCGGCCTGGTACGCCTGCTTGTCGACGAGCTTGCCGTCCTTGAAGCAGAACCGGAAAGCACTGCTGGTGCCGATGTCGGAATCATCCTCCGCCAGCAGCGCCACGCACGTGGCGCCCTGCGGGCGCGGAGGCCCCTTCCGGTCGAGCCCCTCGGTCAGGACGCTGTCCCCGCTGGGCAGCCGTGAACGCACCGCGTCCTCCGGCTCACCGATCCGGATGCCGTCGTAGTCGGCCCGGCTGATCGTCGCGTCGCTCAACGAGCCCACGAGCAGCGCCACCGCCGCCCCGATCACGATCAGCAGCACCACCACGGCCGCGACCGCGATCCCGCAGCCCAGCGCCACGCCCCCGGACCGGCCGCTCCCGCCCAGCAGCTTCCGGTCGACCGCGGCCCAGTCCACCGGCGCCGTGCCCGTGCCCGGCACCTGCTGCCCGAAGTCGTCGGCGAACCCGCCCAGTCCGCCCGCCTCCGTCCCGCTCGCCTGCGCCACGGCCGGCTCGGTCCCGTACGGAAGCACCCCCGCCACCCGGAAGCCGCCGCCCTCGGCGGCCCCCGCGTAGACCATGCCGCCGACCAGCCGGGCCCGCTCGCGCAGCCCCGTCAGCCCCTGGCCCCCGGACACCACCTCGCCGGCGCCGGGACCGGCCGCCGGACCGTTGGCGATCTCCACCACCAGCGAGTCGTCCTCGTAGCGCAGTTCCACCGTGATCGGTGCGCCCGGAGCGTGCTTGTAGGCGTTGGTCAGCGCTTCCTGGGCGATCCGGTACGCCGCGTGGTCGCAGGCGGCGACCAGCGCCCGGGGCCGCCCCGCCGTCGTGAGCCGTACGTCGGTGCCCGCGCTCCGTGCCGCCTCCACGAGCCCGGCGATGCCCGCCACCCCGCGCGCGGCCGGCTGTGCCTCCTCCACCGGTTCCGGCGCCTCCACCCCGTCCCGCAGGATGCCGACGACCTCCCGCAGCTCGTGCATGGCGGCGACCGACGCCTGGCGCAGCACGCCCACCGCATCGCGCTGCCGGTCGGTCAGCACGGGGTCGACCTCCAGCGCACCGGTGTGCACCGAGATCAGTGCGAGTTGGTGGCCGAGGCTGTCGTGCATGTCCTGGGCGATGCGCTGGCGTTCGCGCAGCCGCGCCTGCCCCGCGATCATCGCCCGCTCGCGCAGCAGCTGGCCGTTGCGCTCCTGGAGGGCGCGCAGCAGCGTGTTGCGCTGGGACCAGTAACGACTGGCCAGGCCCGGCATGACCACCGTGGCCAGGAACATCAGCGTGCTGAAGACGATGATCAGCAGCGGCCGGCCCTGCGACCACTCCTTGACCACGCTGAGCACGACGGCCGCCGCGAAGGCCGCGGTGAAGGCGCCCAGCGCCCGTCCGACGCCGACGATGCGCCGCCCCGCCGACCAGCCGAGCGGGATCGCCACGAGGAACGCGCCGGGCAGGTAGACGCCCACCGCCGAGCCCACCACCAGCGTGAGCACGGGCAGCCTCCGCCGCAGCAGGACCAGTACCACCACCGCCCCGGCACTGGCCGCCATCCGCAGGCCGGAGCCGTTGTCGAGCTCCTCGACACCGAGCCCCAGCAGCGCGAGCACCGCGGCCAGCGCCAGGTCCCCGGCCAGCGTGCGGCGGGTCCAGGGCTCGGGTCCCCTGAGCCAGTCCCATCCCGCGCGCGTCCTCGCCGTCACATCCACCCGGCCGACCCTAGACACCGCCGCCCGCCCCGTGCTGTTCTCTTTCGTCGCGCCCCGCCCGACGAAAGTCTCCCGGCGCATCCCTACGCCGCTTCGCGGGCGGCGAGCCCGAGCAGGCCACGGCCACGGCCACGTCCTCGGCCACGTCCTCGCCCGGCGTCCGGGCGCCCGGCGCCCGGCGCCCGGCAGTGTCATCTGTCATAGACGGACAACGCGAAACGGCCGCCATCGTTTCAACGATGACGACCGTGTCGTTAAGTGCGCGAGGGGGGATTTGAACCCCCACGCCCCGAAGGGCACTGGCACCTGAAGCCAGCGCGTCTGCCGTTCCGCCACTCGCGCAAGTAGCTACCAGCGGTTCTTCCCTTGCGGGCCGTTCCCCTGGCGACATCGGAACATTAGCACGTGGGACGGGGTGGATTCACATCGCTTTCCGTGCTCTGCCCGGCCCCTGCGAGGACGGTCACTCCCGTACTCGGCTCCCGGTGCGGGACACTGTCCCTGGGGCGCCCCTACGATCGCTTGTGAGGACCAACACTCCTCACCTCGCGACCGATGGGGAACCACCCGAATCCGCCATGCGTGGATACGATCAGTAAGCAGTACAGGGCGACAACGACGGAGGAGGTGCCCCATGGGAGTCCTGAAGCGGTTCGAGCAGCGACTCGAAGGTCTGGTGAACGGCACCTTCGCCAAGGTGTTCAAGTCCGAGGTCCAGCCCGTGGAGATCGCCGGCGCCCTCCAGCGCGAGTGCGACAACAACGCCACGATCTGGAACCGGGAGCGGACCGTCGTCCCCAACGACTTCATCGTGGAGCTCAGCACGGGCGACTTCGAGCGCCTGAGCCCTTACTCGGGCCAGCTCGGCGACGAACTCGCGGGCCTCGTCCGCGACTACGCCAAGCAGCAGCGCTACAGCTTCATGGGCACCATCAAGGTGCACCTGGAGAAGGCGGACGACCTGGACACCGGGCTCTACCGGGTCCGCAGCCGCACGCTCGCCTCCAGCACCTCCCAGGCCCCGGGCCAGCCGGCGCAGGGCCAGGGGCAGGGCCAGCAGGCCGCCCCGGGCCGGCCCGGCGGATACGGCTACCCCCCGGTCTCCGCACCGCCCATGCCCGCCGGACCGCCCCCCGGCGGCCCCGGAGCGCGCAGGCCGGGTCCCGGCGGACCCGCGGGCCAGACCGCACCGGCAGGGGCTCCCGCACCGCCCGTGTCCCCCGGCGGCGCCGTCCGGCGCCACTGGATCGAGATCAACGGCACCCGCCACCAGATCTCGCGCCCGACGCTCGTACTCGGCCGGAGCACCGAAGCCGATGTGCGGATCGACGACCCCGGCGTATCGCGCCGGCACTGTGAGATCCGGACCGGAATGCCCTCGACGATCCAGGATCTGGGGTCCACCAACGGCATCGTGGTGGACGGGCAGCACACCACCCGCGCTACGCTCCGCGACGGTTCACGGATCGTCGTGGGCAGCACCACCATCATTTACCGGCAAGCCGAAGGGTGAAGCGGGGGCAATGTCAGAGCTGACCCTGACGGTCATGCGGTTGGGTTTCCTGGCCGTTCTGTGGCTGTTCGTCATCGTGGCCGTCCAGGTCATTCGCAGCGACCTCTTCGGTACGAGAGTCACGCAGCGCGGTTCCCGGCGCGGCGGAGGCGCCACCGGCGCACCGCAGCAGCAGGGCCGCCAGGCCGCGGCCGCGCCACCGCAGCAGCGCCAGCGCCGCGGTGCGCCCACCAAGCTCGTCGTGTCCGAGGGCACCCTCACGGGTACCACGGTGGCCCTCGCGGGCCAGACGATCACCTTGGGCCGCGCCCACGACTCCACGATCGTGCTGGACGACGACTACGCCTCCAGCAGGCATGCCAGGATCTATCCCGACCGTGACGGCCAGTGGATCGTCGAGGATCTCGGGTCCACCAACGGCACGTATCTCGACCGGACCCGGCTGACCACCCCGACGCCCATTCCGCCGGGCGCACCGATCCGCATCGGCAAGACCGTCATCGAGCTGCGGAAGTAGTACGAGAATGAGCGAGCGGAGCGAGCGAGCCGCAGCGGTCCGTCCCACCGGGGACACGGACCTGAGCGCGCTCCCGACCGGAGGGTGGGCAGTGTGGCTCGAGACCGGTTGTACCCGGAGGCAGCGTCGTCGACAGGGCAGGTGCGCATGAGTCTGTCCCTGCGGTTCGCCGCCGGATCGCACAAGGGCATGATCCGGGAGGGGAACGAGGACTCCGGCTACGCCGGGCCGCGTCTCCTCGCGATCGCCGACGGCATGGGCGGCCAGGCCGCCGGTGAAGTCGCCAGCTCCGAGGTGATCTCCGCCCTCGTCCAGCTCGACGACGACGTCCCGGGCTCCGACATGCTGACCGCGCTCAGCACGGCCGTGCAGCGCGCAAACGACCAGCTGCGCGCCATGGTCGAGGAGGACCCCCAGCTCGAGGGCATGGGCACCACGCTCACCGCCCTCCTGTGGACGGGCCAGCGCCTCGGCCTGGTCCACGTCGGGGACTCCCGCGCCTACCTGCTCCGCGACGGCATCCTCACGCAGATCACCCAGGACCACACCTGGGTGCAGCGCCTCGTGGACGAGGGCCGGATCACCGAGGAGGAAGCCACCACCCACCCGCAGCGCTCCCTCCTCATGCGAGCGCTCGGCAGCGGCGACATCGTCGAACCCGACCTCTCCATCCGCGAGGTCAGGGCCGGCGACCGCTACCTCATCTGCTCCGACGGGCTCTCCGGCGTCGTCTCCCACCAGACCCTGGAAGAGACCCTCGCCGACTACCACGGTCCCCGCGAGACCGTGCAGTCGCTGATCCAGCTCGCCCTGCGCGGCGGCGGCCCCGACAACATCACCTGCATCGTGGCCGACGTCCTCGACACCGACAGCGGCGACACCCTGGCCGCGCAGGTCAACGACACCCCCGTCGTCGTCGGCGCGGTCGCCGAGAACCAGCACCACCAGCTCTTCGACGGCGGCAACGCCATGCAGACCCCGGCCGGCCGGGCCTCCGGCCTCGGCCGCCAGAACCCCCCGCCCGCCGGATCCTTCGGCCCCCCCGGCAGCGGGGAGGCCCCCGGACACGGCGGCTACGGCGCCCAGGGACAGGGCGGCGGAGCCGGCGGGTACGGCAGCTTCGGCGAAGCGGACCCGTACGCCGGGGATTCCGGCTACGAGGACACGTACGACCACCCCCGCAGGCGGCGCGGCAAGGGCCGCAAGTGGACCACGCGCACGCTGACGCTGCTCGTCGTCCTCGGTCTGCTCGGCGGAGGTCTCTACGCGGGCTACCGCTGGACGCAGACCCAGTTCTACGTCGGTGTCAAGGGCGAGCACGTGGCGCTCTTCCGCGGCATCAGCCAGAAGCTCGGCCCGCTGGAGCTCTCCAAGGTGGAGACCGACCGCCCCGACATCGAACTGAAGTACCTGCCGACCTACAAGCGCAAGCAGGTCCAGGCCACCATCAGCGAGAGCAGCCTGGACGGCGCCCGCGAGAAGATCGACCAGCTCGGCACCCAGGCCTCCGCCTGCAAGAAGGACGAGGAGCGCCGCACCGCCGAGGGACAGGGAAACCAGACACCGGGCCCCGCCCTGACCGCCGCCGAGCAGCAGTTGGTCAGCGTGTGCGAGAAGCAGTAGACATACGCGGGCACAGGGGGCCCGTCACACCATGAGCGTTGTCACCAACACGACCACCATCGGCGCCATCGAGCTGCCGAGCCGGCGGAACACCGAGCTCCTGCTGCTCGCCTTCGCCGTGGTCATCCCGATCTTCGCCTACGCCAACGCGGGGCTGTCGATCCACGGGAAGCTGCCCCCGGGCATGCTCACCTACGGGCTCGGCCTCGGCGTGCTCGCCGGCATCGCGCACTTCGTCGTACGCCGCTACGCGAAGTACGCCGACCCGCTGCTGCTGCCGATCGCCACGCTCCTCAACGGGCTCGGCCTGGTGCTGATCTGGCGTCTCGACCAGTCCACGCGACTGCAGAACACGGCCAAGCGCATCTACGGGACGTTCTCCGAGTCCGCGCCCCGGCAGATGATGTACACGGCGCTCGCGATCGCCCTGTTCGCCGGCGTGCTGCTGGTCCTCAAGGACCACCGCGTGCTCCAGCGGTTCACGTACATCTCGATGGCCGCCGCGCTCGTCCTGCTGATCCTGCCGGTCATCCCGGGCCTGGGCGCCGATGTCTTCGGCGCCAAGATCTGGATCAGCGTGGGCGGGTTCTCCATCCAGCCCGGCGAGTTCGCGAAGATCGTCATCGCGGTCTTCTTCGCCGGATACCTCATGGTGAAGCGCGACGCCCTGGCCCTGGCCAGCCGTCGCTTCATGGGGCTCTACCTGCCGCGCGGCCGCGACCTCGGGCCGATCCTGATGATCTGGGCCGTGAGCCTGCTGGTCCTGGTCTTCGAGAACGACCTCGGCACCTCGCTGCTCTTCTTCGGCATGTTCGTGATCATGCTGTACGTGGCCACCGAGCGCACCAGCTGGATCGTGATCGGCCTGCTCATGAGCGTGGGCGGCGCGGCCGTGGTCGGCGCCACCGCCAGCCACGTCAAGGTCCGCGTGACCGCCTGGCTCGACCCGTTCGCCTGCTACCAGAAGTCCGGAGCCTGCGAGCAGGTCGGCCAGTCGATCATGAGCTTCGGTTCGGGCGGGGTCCTGGGCACCGGCTGGGGACAGGGCAACTCCGACCTCATCGGATTCGCCGCCAACTCCGACTTCATCTTCTCCACCGTCGGCGAGGAGCTCGGGCTCGCCGGGGTCATGGCCTTCCTCCTGCTCTACGGCCTGATCATCGAGCGGGGCGTGCGTACCGCCCTCGCCGCCCGCGACCCCTTCGGCAAGCTCTTCGCCATCGGCCTCTCCGGCGCCTTCGCACTCCAGGTCTTCGTCGTCGCCGGCGGAGTCATGGGACTCATCCCCCTCACCGGTATGACGATGCCCTTCCTCGCCTCCGGCGGCTCGTCCGTCCTCGCGAACTGGATCCTCATCGCCATCCTCATCCGGATCAGCGACACCGCACGACGCCCCGCCCCGGCCCCGGCACCGTCCCCCGACTCCGAGATGACCCAGGTGGTCCGCCCGTCATGAACAAGCCCCTGCGCCGCATCTCGATCTTCTGCGGGCTGCTCGTCCTGGCACTGCTCGTGCGGACCAACTGGCTGCAGTACGTCCAGGCCGGGGAGCTGAGCACCCGCAAGGAGAACCGCCGGGTCCAGATCGCCCAGTACGCCACCGAGCGCGGCAACATCATCGTCGAGGGCAACCCGATCACCGGCTCCGCCGTCACCGACGGCAGCGACTACAAGTACAAGCGCACCTACCTCGACGGCCCCCTCTGGTCCCCGGTGACCGGCTACGCCTCGCAGGCCTACGGCTCCACGCAGCTCGAGTCCCTCGAGGACCAGATCCTGACCGGCAACGACGACCGGCTGTTCTTCGACCGCACCATCGGGATGTTCACCGGCGAGAAGAAGCAGGGCGGCAACGTCGTCACGACGCTCAACGCCGCCGCGCAGAAGGCCGCGTTCGAGAAGCTCGGTGACAAGAAGGGCGCCGTCGCGGCGATCGACCCGCGCACCGGCGCGATCCTCGCCCTCGTCAGCACCCCCTCGTACGACCCCTCCTCGTTCGCCGGCAACTCGAAGGCCGACGAGAAGAACTGGGTGGAGCTCAAGGACAGCGAGGACAAGAAGCTGGTCAACCGCGCCCTGCGCGAGACCTATCCGCCCGGCTCCACCTTCAAGGTCGTCACCGCCGCCGCGGCCCTGGAGAACGGGGTCGTCCAGGACATCAACGCCCCGACGGACACCCCCGAGCCCTACATCCTGCCGGGCACCAAGACCCCGATGGTCAATCACGCCTCCGGGTGCGAGAAGGCCAGCCTCATGCGGGCCCTCGAGGTCTCCTGCAACTCCGTCTTCGCCAACGTGGGCGACAAGGTGGGGCGGGACAACATGGTGAAGACCGCCGAGAAGTTCGGCTTCAACAACGACAAGATCGACATCCCGGTCCGCGCCTTCGCCAGCGTCTACGACAAGAAGATGAGCAAGGACGGCAACGCCCAGAGCGCCATCGGCCAGTTCAACACCGCGGCCACCCCGCTGCAGATGGCCATGGTCACGGCCGCCATCGCCAACGACGGCAAGCTGATGAAGCCGTACATGGTCGACCAGCTGACCGCGCCGAACCTCGACGTCATCGAGAAGCACGAGCCGACGGAGATGAGCCGGCCGGTCTCCGGGGAGAACGCGAAGAAGATCCAGGAAATGATGGTCGACGTCGTCGAGAAGGGCACCGGCGGCAACGCCCGGATCAAGGGCTCCGTCGTCGGCGGCAAGACCGGCACCGCCCAGCACGGTGAGGGCAACAAGAAGCGCCCGTACGCCTGGTTCATCTCCTACGCCGAGAACCCCGACGGCACCTCGCCCGTCGCCGTCGCCGTCGTCATCGAGGACAGCGAAGCGAGCCGCGACGACATCACCGGCGGCGGTCTCGCCGCCCCCGTCGCCAAGGCCGTCATGGAAGCCGTCCTGCAGAGCAACAAGGGGTGACGGGCGGGACCCTGCACCACGCGAGAGCCGCAAGGGGCATACAGGCGTGATCCGGATCACTCAGAACCGTCCGGATCCGAGCGTACGGTACCGGTCCGGTATCAGCCTGTGGTCACGAACCGATCACCGACGATCGGCCGGTAGCCTTTGCGCGAACAGCACACCGCCGGACCACACACCGGTGCGGTCGGGACTGACGGAGAGGGCTGCAACGTTATGGAAGAGCCGCGTCGCCTCGGCGGCCGGTACGAGCTGAGCCACGTGCTCGGCCGCGGTGGCATGGCCGAGGTCTACCTCGCCCACGACACCCGGCTCGGCCGTACCGTCGCCGTCAAGACCCTGCGCGCCGACCTCGCCCGCGACCCGTCCTTCCAGGCCCGGTTCCGGCGCGAGGCCCAGTCGGCCGCATCGCTCAACCACCCGGCGATCGTCGCCGTGTACGACACCGGCGAGGACTACGTCGACAACATCTCCATCCCGTACATCGTGATGGAGTACGTCGACGGCTCGACCCTGCGCGAGCTCCTGCACTCCGGCCGCAAGCTGCTGCCCGAGCGCACCCTGGAGATGTGCATCGGCATCCTCCAGGCCCTCGAGTACTCGCACCGCGCCGGCATCGTGCACCGCGACATCAAGCCCGCCAACGTCATGCTCACCCGCACCGGCCAGGTCAAGGTCATGGACTTCGGCATCGCCCGTGCCATGGGCGACTCCGGCATGACGATGACGCAGACCGCCGCCGTCATCGGCACCGCACAGTACCTCTCCCCGGAGCAGGCCAGGGGCGAGCAGGTCGACGCGCGGTCCGACCTCTACTCGGCCGGCTGCCTGCTCTACGAGCTCCTCGCCGTCCGGCCGCCGTTCATCGGCGACTCTCCCGTCGCGGTCGCCTACCAGCACGTACGGGAAGAGCCCCAGCCCCCGTCGAACTTCGACTCCGAGATCACGCCCGAGATGGACGCGATCGTGTTGAAGGCGCTGGTCAAGGACGCCGACTACCGCTACCAGTCCGCCGACGAGATGCGCGCCGACATCGAGGCCTGCCTCGACGGCCAGCCCGTCGCCGCCACCGCCGCCATGGGCGCGGCCGGTTACGGCTACCCCGACCAGGGGCACGGCTACGGACACCAGGGCTACGACCAGCCCACCACCGCGCTGCGCACCACGGAGCCGGGCCAGACCTCCATGCTCCCGCCGATGCCCCCGGGCGACGGCGGCTACGGGTACGGGGACCAGGGCGGCTACGACCAGGGCGGCCACGGCCGGCGCCCGCAGAAGAAGAGCAAGGCCTCCACGATCCTGCTGGTGGCGGCCGGCGTCCTCGTGCTGGTCGGCGCGATCCTCATCGGCCGCTCCCTCTTCAGCGGCGGCGCCGACAACCGGCCCATCGTGCCCAAGCTCGTCGGCGAGACCTTCGAGCAGGCCGTGAAGAACGGCGACAACGTCGGCCTCGTGGTCCAGAAGGACGGGGACATCGCCTGCGACGCCCAGCCGAAGGGCAGCGTCTGCGAGCAGAACCCGGCCGAGGGCACCAAGGTCGACAAGAAGTTCATCGTCAAGGTGAAGATCTCCACGGGCGCGGCCAAGGTCGCCGTGCCGGACGTCATCAACATGACGTTCGACAACGCGGAGAAGGCCCTCAAGGACAAGGGCTTCCAGGTCGAGAAGAAGCTCGTCGAGTCCGAGCGGTCCCCCGGCACCGTCCTCGACCAGAACCCGAAGAGCGGCGGCGAGGCCGAGAAGGGCTCGTCCGTCACGCTCGACGTGGCCAAGGAGAAGTCCAAGGCGCCCGTGCCGGACCTGATGGGCAAGACCAAGGAGCAGGCCTCCAAGGCGCTCCAGGACGCCAAGCTGAAGCTCGGCAGCGTCACGGAGGTGGACGCGCCCCCGGGCACGGCCCCGAAGACGGTGGTCCAGCAGGACCGCGCCGCGGGCGACTCCGTCGACCTCGGCACCACCGTCAACGTGTCCATCGCCAAGGCCGCCGCCACGACGGTCCCGGTGCCGAACCTGGCCGGCAAGACCGTCAACCAGGCCAAGGCCGAACTGGCCTCCAAGGGACTGACCTTCGGTGACGTCCTCTCGGGACCGAACGAGGGCAAGTCGCTCGTCCTGACCTCGGACCCGGCAGCCAACACACCGGTCCCGCCGGGCACGAGGATCAACGTGACCACCTTCGGCGGCCAGCAGAACGGCGGCAACGGCAACGGCGGCGGCGGCTTCTTCGGAGGCCTCGGCGGTTAGCCGCCGGGCCGCTCCGGCCCACCGGCACACAAGGGTCCGGCCCCTCTCGTCGAGAGGGGCCGGACCCTTGTGCCGTCCTCGGCGTCCGGCGCCGCCACAGGCCCCGCCAGAGGGCTTGCGGGACCCTCGAGGGGTCCTCGCGGGACCCCGTGGGCCCGTCGCCGCGAGGGGCCGCTACCTCAGCTCGACCGGGAGGGTGCGCTTGTCGTCCACCTTCTCCGTGCGGACCAGCTCGCCCCACACGATGTAGCGGTACTTCGAGGTGTACACGGGCGTGCAGGTCGTCAGCGTGATGTACCGCCCCGGCGCCGTCCGGCCCGACTCCTTCGGAACGGGGCTGATCGCGTCCACGTCGTACTTCGTCGTCTGGGTCAGCTCGGCGAAGACCTTGTACACGTACCAGGTGTCCCGCGTCTCGAAGACGACCGCGTCGCCGTTCTTCAGCTTGTCGATGTTGTGGAACTTGGCTCCGTGCCCGTCCCGGTGCGCCGCCAGCGCGAAGTTGCCCGACGGGTCCCACGGCAGGGCCGAGGCGACCGGCTCCGTGTAGTACCCCGCCACCCCGTCGTTCAGGACGTCCGCAGCGGTGCCCTTCTTGACCAGCACCTCGCCGTTCTTCATCGCCGGCACGTGCAGGAAGCCGATGCCGCCCCGGGTGTCCAGCGCTCCCGGCCCGGCGGGCGCCGAGGGCGCGGGACCCGGCTGCTCCCACTGCTGGCGGACCGCGTCGCCGCGCGCCGCGGCGTCCCGGTCCGCGAGGACGTTCGTCCACCACAGCGAGTACGCCACGAACAGGCCGAGCACCAGGCCCACCGTGATCAGGAGCTCGCCGAGCAGGCTCAGGAACCCCGCGAGGGCACTGCGGCGCGGGGGCGGTGCGGCACGTGACACTGCGGATTCCTCTACGGGCTGTTCAGCTCGGGCGGAGCACCCTGGCTGCGGGGGCGTTCACCGGTCATCCTGCCCCATACGATCATCCGGTAGGTGCTGGTGAACTCGGGGGTGCAGGTGGTCAGGGTGATGTACCGGCCCGGGGATGTGAAGCCCGATCCCACCGGTACCGGCCGGATCACCGAGACGTTCGCCGGCGGGGTCTGCGCCAGCTGCGAGGTCATCTCGTACGTGTAGTACGCGTCCCTCGTCTCGACCACGATCTTGTCCCCCGGCACCAGCCGGTTGATGTAGCGGAACGGCTCGCCGTGGGTGTTGCGGTGGCCCGCCAGCGCGAAGTTCCCCTGCTGGTCGGCCGGCATGCCGGTCTTGAACGGCTCCTCGCCGTAGTGGCCGACCAGGCCCTTGTCCAGCACCTTCGCCTTGTTGGTCCCCTCGGCGACGGGCACCTTCACGTCCAGCTTCGGGATGTACAGGATCGCGAAGCCCTGTCCCGGCTCGAAGGCGGCCACCTTCGGGGCGTCGGCCGCGGCCGGACTCCGGTCCCAGTTCTGCAGCAGCGAACCGGCGGTGTCCTTGACCGTCCGGTCCGCCAGGAGGTTCGTGTACCAGAGCTGGTAGCCGACGAAGAGCAGCATCACGGTCCCCAGCGTGATGAACAGCTCCCCGGCGAGCCGGCTGAGCACCACGACGGGGCCGCCCGAGGCCGGCCGTTTGCGCCGCCGGCCCCGGCCCCGCGCTTGTTTCGCGGCCGCCTGAGCCGCCCTGCGCCGCGCGGCCCGGCCCTCCGTGGGCGCGGGCGGCGCGAACGTCGTCACGCGACGGCCTTGCCCACCACCGGGGCCAGCCCCACCGACCGCTCCACGGCGTCCGCGTCACCGCAGCGCACCAGCCAGTTCGCGAGCATCCGGTGGCCCCACTCGGTCAGCACCGACTCGGGGTGGAACTGCACGCCCTCGACGTCGTGCTCCCGGTGGCGCAGTCCCATGATGATCCCGTCCTCGGTCCGCGCCGTGACCTCCAGGCTGTCCGGGAGGGTCCGCGGCTCGGCGGCGAGGGAGTGGTAGCGCGTCGCGGTGAAGGGCGACGGCAGTCCTTCGAAGACGCCGAGGCCCTCGTGGACCACCGGCGAGGTCTTGCCGTGCAGCAGTTCCGGAGCCCGGTCCACGACGCCCCCGTAGGCGACGGCCATCGACTGCATGCCGAGGCAGACGCCGAAGACGGGGACGCCGGTGTCCGCGCAGTGGCGGACCATGTCCACGCAGATGCCGGCCTCCTCCGGGGTGCCCGGTCCCGGCGACAGCAGGACGCCGTCGAAGCCGTCCTGGGCGTGGGCGAGCGCGACCTCGTCGTTGCGCAGCACCTCGCACTCGGCACCGAGCTGGTAGAGGTACTGGACCAGGTTGAAGACAAAGCTGTCGTAGTTGTCGACAACCAGAATGCGCGCGCTCACGGAGTGGCTCCCGATCCTTCGTCCACCGTCACATCGTTGAACGGGAGCAGCGGCTCGGCCCACGGGAAGACGTACTGGAACAGCACGAACACCACCGCGAGCACCAGCACGAGGGAGATCACCACGCGCACCCACGCGTTGCCCGGCAAATGCCGCCAGATCCAGCCGTACATGCCGCCTGCGTCCTTTTCGTCCACGATCGTTCAACGCACCGCGGGGGCGGTACGTCCACAGCCTAAAGCCACCCGCCCGGCGCGGAGGGTCACCTTGCCAAACCCTCCGGCCTGCCCTGGGCGACGGTCCGCGTCTGGGTCAGCTCGGCCCAGACCACGAGGCGGTGGCTGTGGCCCCATTCCGGGTCGCAGGTGGTCAGCGTGAGATAGCTGCCGGGTGCGGTGAAGGGCGAGCGGCGCGGCACCGGGTCGACCACGCCGACCTCCGTCGGAAGCGTGCGCAGCGGCTCGGCGCGGACCGTGTACGTGTACCAGGTGCTCGCGTCCTTGAGGATGACGGCGTCCCCGACGCGCAGCTGCGGGACGTCCTTGAAGGGGTCTCCGTACGTACGGCGGTGGCCGGCGACCGCGAAGTTGCCGCTGCCGCCGAGCCGGGCCGTGCCGGCGTAGTGGCCCAGGCCCTTCTTCAGCAGCTCCGGTCCGGTGCCCTCCAGGACGGGCTTGTTCCAGTCCGGTCCGAAGCGCGGGACGTACATCTCGGCGAAGGCCTGGTCCGGGGGGTAGCCGGCGGTCTGCGGGGGTGGCGCGGGGGCCGTCGGCGCCGCGGGATCCGCCCCGGCCGCGGAAGGCGCCGGAGGCTGCGGGGCGGGCGCGGGCACCGCCGCCCAGCGGTCGCGCATCCGGTCCATCTCGCCGTCCATGGCCAGATCGGCCTTGACCCCGGTCCACAGCAGCGCGTAGGCCACGAAGAGCAGGATCAGCGACCCGGCGGTCAGGCACACCTCGCTGAACGTCCGTACCAGCAGGCGCAGTACGACGTCACGGGGTGGCGGACTCCAGCGGCTTCGCATAGTGGAGGTCCACTGTGCCGGAGTAGCCGGGCAGTGTCAGCGCCTTGTGCTCGTCCACTTTCCAGCCGAGCCCGTAGGCGTTGACGTACATCTGGTAGTTCTGCAGCGACGGGGAGGCCGCGAGGGACCTCTTGAGCGCGGCCGGGTCGCCGACGGCCGTCACCTTGTACGGGGGCGAGTAGACCCGGCCCTGGAGGATGAGGGTGTTGCCCACGCAGCGCACGGCGCTGGTGGAGATCAGCCGCTGGTCCATGACCTGGATGCCCTGGGCTCCGCCCTGCCAGAGGGCGTTCACGACGGCCTGGAGGTCCTGCTGGTGGATCACGAGGTCGTTGGGCTGCGGCTCGGGCACGTTGGGGATGCGGGCCGTGGCGTTTGGCGGCGCGTCGTTCAGGGTGACGCTCACCGCCTTGCCGGTGAGGTCCTCGGTGCCCGAGGCGGCGCGCAGGGCCGCCAGCTTGGCGTCCTCGGCCTTGCTGCTGCCGTTGTCGCGCTCGGCGAGGGCGTCGACCCGGTCACGGACCGTTCCGGTGGACTTCTCGAGCTCCAGATTGCTCTGGCTGCGCTCGTGGATCAGGTCGGACAGCTTGAGGAGCGAGGCGTCCGTCCGGATGTTCGTACCCTTGGAGGTGTTGAAACTGGTGACGAAGATCAAGCCGGCCAGGGCGAACACGGCGGCGGTCAGCAGCCGGACCGGTCTGGCACGGCGACGGGGACCCGCGGAGGAGTCGTCGGAATTGCTCAACGTACCCTTCTCCTTCAACGCCACAGGTCCACTACGCTAACGGACGCCCGGGGCAGGCAAGGTCCCCAGCCCATCGACAGGAGAGCCCCTCGTGCCGAAGTCACGTATCCGCAAGAAGGACGACTACACCCCGCCGCCCGCGCGGACGCCACAGGCGATCAAGCTGACGAACCGCAACTGGGTCGCCCCGGTCATGCTGGCCTTCTTCGTCGTCGGCCTGGTATGGATCGTCGTCTTCTATCTGTCCGACACCCAGCTCCCGATCGAAGTTCTGGGCAATTGGAACATTGTGGTCGGTTTTGGCTTCATCGCAGCGGGATTCGGCGTCTCCACGCAGTGGAAGTAGCCCCCCGATAGTCGCGCGGTACTACCGGCTCCGCAAGCTCTCCCCATGAGTTATCCACAGCGTCATCCACACCTGAGGAAAAGACAGAAGATCTGTGGATAACTCTGTGGAGAGTTGACGCCGGTGTGATCAGGTGAGTGCGGAAAGTTCCGCCGTCCGGACCGCGATCACGGCTGCCGCCAGCAGGAAGACCGCCCCACAGGTCCCCCACTGGACGAGCGCGCGCTTCCTCGCGCCGCTGCCGCCCGCGGGCCACAGCAGGCCCAGCGCGAGCAGCGCACCGGTCACCAGGCCGCCGATGTGGGCCTGCCAGGACACGCTCAGACCGCCGAGCGACGGCGCGAAGGTCAGCACCAGCATGAACACCAGAACGGTGATCAGCGGGCGCATCTCGTCCCGCCTCCGGCGGGCCAGCACCAGGGTGGCGCCGAGCAGGCCGAAGACGGCCCCGGAGGCGCCGAGGGTCCCGTCGTTCGGCTCGGTGAGCAGGTAGACGAGGGCGCTGCCGCCCAGAGCCGACAGCAGGTATACGGCGAGGTAGCGGGCCCGGCCGAGCGCCTGCTCCAGCGGGCCGCCGATGAACCACAGCCCGAGCATGTTGCCGAAGACGTGCCACCACTCGACGTGCAGGAACGTCGAGGTCAGCAGCCGGTAGTACTCGCCCGTGGCGACGCCCTCCAGCGGACCGCCCTCCAGCTCCCGGTACCGGCCGAGGAGCTGCAGCCGGAGCGCCAGCCCCGGGACGGCGACCGTTGCCAGGTACACGGCGAGGTTGATCCCGATCAGGATCTTGGTGACCAGGTGCGGATCGGCGGCGACCACCCCGCCCGCGATGGTGCGCGGGGCGTTCGCGGCGGGCCCGTGGCCCGTACCGGAGCCGCCCCGGACGCATTCGGGGCACTGGAAGCCGACCGAGGCGCTGATCATGCACTCGGGGCAGATCGGCCGCTCACAGCGCGCGCAGCGGATCCCGGTGTCGCGGTCCGGGTGGCGGTAGCAGCCCGGAAGACGGTCGGTGTCCATCGGTCCCCTCGGTCGGCGGCGAGCGGCGCGGGGCGGGCGGTGCGGCGGATCCACCGTTTCGCCCGTCGGTACGTATCGAGGACGGACGGGCGGGTCGGAAAGGTTCCCGGGGCGGCGCCCGCGGTCAGCGCCGCTCGATGACGACGGACTGGATGATCACGTCGTCGAGGGGCCGCTCGGTGCGCGGGTTGGTGGGGCCGGCGGCGATCTCGTCCACGATCTTCTGGCTGGCCTTGTCGGTGACCTCGCCGAAGATGGTGTGCTTGCGCGTCAGCCAGGCGGTCGGGGCGACGGTGATGAAGAACTGCGAGCCGTTGGTCCCCGGGCCGGCGTTGGCCATGGCCAGCAGGTAGGGCTTGGTGAAGGCCAGGTCGGGGTGGAACTCGTCGGCGAACTGATAGCCGGGGCCGCCGGTGCCGTTGCCGAGCGGGTCACCGCCCTGGACCATGAAACCGCTGATGACGCGGTGGAAGACGGTGCCGTCGTAGAGCGGGTCCGTGGTCTTCTGCCCGTCCGAGGGACGCGTCCACTCGCGAGCGCCCGTGGCGAGCTCCACGAAGTTGCGCACGGTCTTGGGGGCGAAGTTCTCCAGCAGCTCGATCTCGATGTCGCCGTGGTTGGTCTTCAGGGTGGCGTAGAGCTTCTCGGCCACGGATCTGCCTTCCATAGTCGTCACTGTCGGTTTCAGATCCTCCCACGGAGGGCACCTGCGGGCAGAAATCGTCCACCCATATGCCCTGTCACGCATGCCGGTCGGCGCGATGGCAGGCATGATCCGACAAAGGGTGGAAAGGTGAACTGTGTCCGCCACCGAGGAGGAGGTCCCGTGACCCGCAAGGAAAGCGTGCGCCTGGCCGCGACAAGTGCCAGGGATACGGTGCGGCACGCAGCGGAAGTGGTGGCGCCGTACGCGGAATCCGCCAGGCACGCCGCGTCGCATTACGCCCACGAAGCGAACGAACTGCTGGCACCGAAGGTGTCGTACGCGGCGACCGAGGCCGCCAAACAGGCACGCACGACGTACGACTGCCATGTCCATCCCATGATCAAGTCGGCCCGCGCCCATGTGCCGCCGAATGTGGACCGGGCCGCGACGAACGCCGTACGTCAGACCCGGCTGGCGGCCAGGCAGGCGGCGGACTACACCCAGCCACGACTGGAGAGCGCGCTCGCGGCCGCCCAGCCGGTGGCCGAGGAGGCCGCTTCCCGGTCGACGGCGGCGCTGGCGGCCCTGCGCGGCCAGGTGACGGCCGACGAGGTCCGCAAGATCGTCCGGCGCAATGAGCGGCGCGCTCGCCGCGGCCGGCTGATCAAGGGCATCGCACTGGTCGGCGTCGTGGCCGGCTGCGCCTACGCGGCGTGGAAGTGGTGGGACCAGCAGTCGAACCCCGACTGGCTCGTCGAGCCGCCGGCGGCCACCGAGCTGTCGGCGCGGGACGAGGAGGCGGCCCCGGCGTCCTTCGACGACGAGCTGGCGGCGAAGGAGCACGACGCGCAGACCGGAGCCGCGTCGCAGCCGGGGGCGCCGTCCACCCTCGAGGCGCAGGCCCAGGCCGCGCAGGAGCGCATCGACGCCGAGGACGCCAAGCGCAAGCACCGCTGACGCCGTGCCGTGCTCCTGCCGGCGGAGCCCCGTCGGCAGGAGCACGGAAGAGGGGCCCGGATCCTTTCCAGGATCCGGGCCCCTCTTCCGGTTTCGTCTTCCGTCCTCGCGTCCCCGTCAGTTCGGGAGGACGAGCTGCGTGCCCGGGTGGATCATGTCGGGGTCGGACCCGATGACACCCCGGTTGATGGCGTACAGCTCCCGCCAGCGGCCCTCGTTGCCCAGTTCGCGGCGGGCGATCTCGGAGAGCGAGTCGCCGGAGCGGACCGTGTACGTGCGCTGCCGCTCGGGCGCGGGCTGCGGGGCGGCGGGCACCGCCTTGTGCGCGGCGGAAGCCGGGGTGGGCGTGTGCGGGGCGGGCCGTACGACGGGCGGCTTGGCGGGCGCCGCCGAGGGCGGGCGGGGCGCCGAGGCTCCCCCGCGCTCCTCGGCCGTCCTGGCGGCCGCCGCCGACTCGGTGTACCTGGTCCCGGTCCTGCCGGGCATCGCGGCCGGCGGCGGCGGAGCGGCCGCGGCCTGCTGCTGCACCTGCTCCGCCGCCTTCTCGGCCCCGTGTTCCTTCTTCTTGTCCTTGTCGGACCTCAGGAAGTCGAAGAGTCCCATGTGTGTACGCCTCCGGCGTGGTGTCGCCCCCTGGGCTGAGTGCCCCCTTCCCCACTCTCGGCCAGAAGGCGCGCCGCGGCCCTGTGACTGAGCCGTCCGGGGAACACCGGCCGACTCGTCCCGGCCGGCGCTTCGCGCAGGCGGCCTGCCGCGCCGTGGTTCCTGCCGAAGGGCCCGGGACGCCGAGCGCCTACTTCTCGAAGAGCCCGTTGAGCGTCGGGTAGTCCAGCTCGCCGCCGAGCGCCCCGTAGGTGCCCCGCCCCAGCAGCTCCACGGCCGCCGCGCGGGCCGCGGAGTACGCCGCCTGGGCCACCGCCGTGCCGACGCTGACCCTGCGCACGCCGGCCCCGGCCAGCTCGGCCACCGACGGACCTCCCGGGCGCGCCATGGCGTTGACCGGGAGCGGCCCCTTGGCGATCTCGCCCAGGGCCTCGAGGTCCAGCAGACCCGGTACGAAGATCCCGTCGGCGCCGGCGGCCGCGTAGGCCTCGACGCGCGCGAGCACGTCCGCCAGCCGTCCGGACTCCTCGCCGATGCCGAGCAGGAACACGTCGGTGCGCGCGTTGATCACCAACTCCGGCAGCCCGGCGGCGGCCGCGGCCTCACGGGCCGAGCGGATCCGCCCGGCCTGCTCGGCGGCGGTGTACAGCGTGCCGTCGGAGGCCTTGGAGTCCTCCAGGTTGATGCCGACGGCTCCCACCGCGACGACCCCGCGCACGGTGGCGGCCACGTCCTCGTAGCCTCCCTCCGCGTCCACGGAGACCGGCACGTCGACGGCCGCCACGATCCGGGCGGCGGCTTCCAGCATCTCCGTCCGGGTCGCTCGCTGCCCGTCGCCGCGTCCGATCGACCAGGCCACCCCGCCGCTGGTCGTCGCGACGGCCGACGCGCCGGCCGCCACGATCACGGTCGCGCTGGCCGCGTCCCACGCATTGGGCAGCACGAGCGTCGAGGAGCCCAACTCCCTCAGCCGCAGGGCCCTCTCGGTGGTCTTGGCGTCCACGGTCATCCCGAGCTCCTCAGCGTTGCCCTTGCCGAACGGTCGTCACATCGGCCTGCCAGTTCAGGACTTTAGTCAGCGGCTGCCCACTCCGACCGGCAATTACGTTCGTGGAAGCCCGCGTTGACGCTCACACGTGGGGGGTGCGATCCGAGACGGGGACGGTCCGCCAGGTCGGGACATGGGTGCCGGGAGGCCGTCGTACGGCGCGACGAGGACGTCTCCGACGGGTGAGGAGTCCGTCCGCGCACCTGCCGATCACGACCCGGACCTCCGGGGCGGCCAGGACCACGAATCCGCGCGCGCCGGCCCGGCGCCCCCGCGCACCGACCGGACACCCGCCCGGACCGCGGCGGGACAGGGCGCCCTCAGGCCGCCCTCTTCCGGGTGTCCCCCCGGGGCGCGCGTCCACGCGGAAAAGAAACCAAAAGACCCCCTCTGGCCACGTTTCCGCAGTTCAGAGGGGGCCCACACGGTGGAGCCTAGGAGATTCGAACTCCTGACATCTGCCTTGCAAAGGCAGCGCTCTACCAACTGAGCTAAGGCCCCGGGTATACGGACGCAGTCCTCCCCCGTGAAGGAGCGACCGTTCCGCAGGACAGCGTACCGGGTGTACCCCCTCTTCTCGCAAAATGATAGGGACTCCCGCCCTGCGACCACTCTCCGTAAGATGCACGCGAGGTTCGCACCAGCGAAGGGGAGTAGTAAGAGTGGACGCAGTACAGCAAGAGGCTACGGCCAGAGCCAGAGAACTTCAGCGCAGTTGGTACGGGGAGCCCCTCGGAGCGCTCTTCCGCCGGCTCATAGATGACCTCGGCTTGAACCAGGCCCGCCTCGCTGCCGTCCTCGGGCTGTCGGCACCGATGCTGTCCCAGCTGATGAGCGGACAGCGGGCCAAGATCGGCAACCCCGCCGTGGTCCAGCGGGTCCAGGCCCTCCAGGACCTGGCCGGCCAGGTGGCCGACGGAAGCGTCAGCGCGGCAGAGGCGACCGACCGGATGGACGAGATCAAGAAGACCCAGGGAGGTTCCGTCCTCAGCAACAGCTCCAGCCAGGCCGCCACCGGTTCCGGCGCCCCCACCGTCAAGCGCGTGGTGCGCGAGATCCAGTCGCTGCTGCGTTCGGTCTCCGCGGCCGGCGACATCATCGACGCGGCCAACTCCCTCGCCCCCAGCCATCCGGAACTGGCAGAGTTCCTCCGGGTGTACGGAGCGGGCCGTACGTCCGACGCGGTCTCGCACTACGAGGCCCACCAGAACTGACGGCGGCTGACGACGGGGGACGGGCGCAGCGATGGGTGAGATCTTCGCGGGCCGGTACGAGCTGATCGATCCGATCGGACGGGGCGGCGCGGGCGCCGTCTGGCGTGCCTGGGACCACCGGCGCCGACGGTACGTCGCGGCGAAGGTGCTCCTGCAGAGCGATGCCCACACCCTGCTGCGGTTCGTCCGTGAGCAGGCGCTGCGGATCGACCATCCGCACGTCCTGGCCCCGGCCAGCTGGGCGGCGGACGACGACAAGGTCCTGTTCACCATGGACCTCGTCGCGGGCGGCTCCCTCGCCCATGTGATCGGGGACTACGGGGCCCTGCCGCCCCGGTTCGTCTGCACGCTGCTCGACCAGCTCCTGGCGGGGCTGGCGGCGGTGCACGCGGAAGGCGTGGTCCACCGCGACATCAAACCGGCCAACATCCTGATGGAGGCCACCGGAACCGGGCGGCCGCACCTGCGGCTGTCCGACTTCGGCATCGCCATGCGCAAGGGCGAGCCGCGGCTGACCGAGACCGCCTACGTGGTCGGCACCCCGGGCTATCTGGCGCCCGAACAACTCCTCGGCGAAGAACCCGACTTCACCGCCGACCTGTTCGCCGTCGGACTGGTCGGCCTCTACCTGCTGCAGGGCCGCAAGCCCGACTCCCAGGCCCTGGTGGCGCATTTCCTCACCCACGGGACCCCCGGCCCGCCCGAGGGCGTTCCCGCGCCGCTGTGGGACGTACTGGCCGCGCTGCTCCAGCCCGACCCCCAGCACCGGTTCAAGACGGCCACGGGGGCGCGCAGGGCCCTCGCCGAGGCCGTGGAGCTGCTGCCGCCGTCCGTCGCGGACGAGCAGGCGGTGGAGGTGTTCGACCAACTCGGCCCCGTGCCCTCCGGCTTCACTCCCCGGGAGCCCGGGACGCGCGAGACCCCCACGGGCCCCGTCGCGGCCGCCACGGTGCCCGCCCAGGCCGCCCAAGCCGCCCAAGCCGCCCGGGCCACGTCGTACGCGAGCGCCCCCACGCCGGTCCACGCGGCTTCGGAAACGGGCAGCTTCCACCTCCAGCCGCCGCTCCCCGCCGCCGCGGCCCCACTCCCCGCCGTCGCCGCCGGCCCGTACCCGCAGCCGCCCGCGCAGCCCCGTACGGGCGGGATCGCTCCGCCGCCCGCCAAGGTCACCGCCGGCATCGTGCTCGCCGCGCTGCTGTGCTTCGCCGTCGGCGTCTGGGCGCTGACCCAGCTCTGACCCTGGCCGCGCCCGGGCCCTGGCCCCTGCCCTCGCCCAGCTCTAGCCCAGCTCTAGCCCTGGCCCCGGGCCCCGGCCCGGCCCCGCCGCCCGGCCAGCAGGATCCAGCCGCCCAGGACGAACAGCAGGAGCGTCCCGGTGCCGAAGCCGGCGCCCGCGACCGTCCGCATCGCCGACCGGTTCGCCGCGGCGGCGTCGGCCTCCACGGCCGTCGTCCCCTCCTTGGCGGCGGTCCGGTCCTCCGGCCCCACGCCGAACCCCCCGGCCGCGAGGCCTTCCGCGTACGCGGGAGCCTTGCCCGCCGTGCCGATGACGTCCATCCGCAGGGTGAGCGGTACGGGTACCGCGTCCTCGGTGAACTCCCCGACCTTTCCGCCCATGGTCACCGCGACGTAGTACCAGCCCGCCATCCGGACCGGTCCCACCTCACGGACTCCGGAGAACCGGTTCTCGTACGTCACCGGCGCCGTCCGCGGCAGGGTGACGCCCGCCTGCTTCCCGTCGTAGGAGGAGTCCTCGGAGGCGACCAGGGCCCGGTAGGGGCTGTACAGCGCGACGGTGAGCCCGGCCGCGGCCGAGCCGTACTCCTTCGTCCGCCTGGCGGCGGAGAGTTCGGCGCCGAGGGCGAGCTGCTGCCCCCAGTCCAGCGGCACCCGGTAGAAGCGGGTCTGTCCGGGCCGCAGCTCGTCGCTCCACACCCCCGCGCCCAGGGCCCGCGCGTCGTTGAAGCCGCTGCCGCCCGCGCGCGGCGCCGGATCGCTGCCCGGCAGGGTCGGGGAGGCCGACGGCCAGACGCTGGGCGCGGTGGTGGGCGCGCTGCCCGAGCCCAGGCCCGGTTCGCGCTGCACCCGCAGTTCCAGCGGCCAGGCGCTCCGGTCGCCGTCCTTGGCCGCCGTGCGGGTGACCTTGACGTAGTAGGTGCCGGCCCCCTGGCAGGCGGCGTCCTCCTGCAGCATGCGCAGACCCGCGGCGCTGATCGGGACGGGGTCGTAACCGAAGCCCGCCCGGCCGGGGTTGCCGGGACAGGAACGGTTCTCGGTGTTCATGACCTCGACCTCGACGCCGTCGCTGTAGCCGACCTTGGCGCCCGCGGGCGGCTGGAGCACCCCGGAGACGTACACGGTGGAACGGTCGTCGAGGTAGAGCCGGTAGTAGCGCTCCCCCGGCGCGATCGAGTCCTTGTAGACCGAACCGGCCTCCAGCAGCGGGGAGCCGGCCGTGGAGGGCTTCCCCTCGACCGCCTTGGCGCCGTCCGCGCCCCGGTAGGCCGGCAGCGGCTGGGGCTGCGGGGTCCCCGCGGCGCCGGCGGCGCCCGACAGGGACACCAGCAGCCCGACGGCGGCCGACACCGCCACCGCGGCCGCGACGGACCTCCGTACCGACCGGCGCACCCGCCGACGTACCCGCTCCATCACGCCCACCCACCCCGAGTTTGCCCGCGCAAGCCAGATCTTCGCGTACTACAGCTTTTCTTCACACAGCAGCACAAAGCCCCGACCGCAGCGGCAGTCGGGGCTCTGGGATCAACCTTGGGTCTCACACACCGGAACCAGAAGGCACGGAGTCAGTTGCCTCCGTCCACAGGTCCTGCTCGGCGCGGTCCGCCTGGATCTGGCGGTACACGAGGAGCCCGCCGATGGCGGCCAGTGCGACCAGGAGCAGCTTCTTCACCGCGCGACCTCGTCTTTCGTTGACGTAGGGGACTTCTGGCGCCCAACAATACACACCGACCGATATCCGATCGGCGACCTTCCGACGGGAACGGCACTCCCAACTGGCCCTACGCAGAAGACCCCCAGGCCATGGGCCTGGGGGTCTTCGACACTGTGGGGCTAACAGGATTTGAACCTGTGGCCTCATCCTTATCAGGGATGCGCTCTAACCAACTGAGCTATAGCCCCATCCGCGCTGCGCGCTGACTTCTGAAGGTTAGCGCACAGACCCGGTGACTCCAAAATTGGCTGCCGTGACCCGTCTGCGCAGGTCATCAGCCCCGTCTGCGGCTCGTTCCCGCAGGGGGCTACTCGTCCTCGGCGAGGGTCAGCTCCACACCGCCGACGAATCCCGCCGACAGGTTGTAGATGAACGCGCCGAGGGTCGCCAGCGCCGTCATGAGGACCACGTCGATGACCGAGATCACCGACGTGAAGATCAGGACGCGCGGCAGCGACAGGAAGCTCTGGAGGTCGAAGCCGTTGCTCTCGTTCGAGCCGGTCGCCTCGCTGATCGTCCCGCCGACGCTGGAGAAGATGCCCATGGCGTCCATGACCATCCACAGCACCACCGACGCGACGATCGTGCACACGCCCAGCGCGATCGACAGCAGGAAGCTGACCTTCATCACCGACCACGGGTCCGCCTTGGCCACCCTCAGCCGCGCCTTGCGCGTCCTGGGCGCCGTACGGGCCCCGGTGCGCGGCTTGCGCTGCGCACCCGTGTCACCGCCGCCCCGCGGCGCCGCGGGGCCCGAGGGCGCCGCGTACGCCTGCGGCGGGTGGTAAGGCTGCTGCGGGCCGGCCTGCGCCTGCGCCTGCGGCGGCTGAGGCGGCTGCGGTCCTCGGGTGTCCGTCACAGTTCCCCCCTGGGAGTCCGCGGCGGGGCCACGGGCACCGTTCTCTCCAGTCTTGGCCGGTCCGGCGCCCGTGGCTCCACTCACGCTTACTCCTCGTGCTCCCCAGCCGAGGGCTCCGTGCCCCCGGCGGCCTCGGCGGCCTGTCCTTCGACGGCCGCTCCGGTCCCGATCTCGGTCTCGTTCTCGGTCTCGCTGTCGGTCTCGCTGTCGTCGACCTCGTCAGCTTCCTGACCGGCCTCCGCGTTGCGGGCGATACCGACGACGGCATCCCGCTTGCCCAGGTTGATCAGCTGGACGCCCATGGTGTCACGGCCGGTCTCCCGTACTTCGTTGACGCGCGTACGAATCACACCACCGCCGAGGGTGATGGCGAGAATCTCGTCCGTTTCGTCCACCACGAGCGCGCCCACGAGCGAGCCGCGGTCCTCCACGATCTTGGCTGCCTTGATGCCCAGGCCGCCACGTCCCTGGACGCGGTACTCGTCCACCGGTGTCCGCTTGGCGTAGCCGCCGTCGGTCGCGGTGAAGACGAACGTACCGGGCCGGACGACGCTCATCGAGAGCAGTTCGTCCCCACCGCGGAAGCTCATGCCCTTCACGCCCGAGGTGGCGCGGCCCATCGGGCGCAGCGCGTCGTCGGTCGCCGTGAAGCGGATCGACTGCGCCTTCTTGCTGATGAGCAGCAGGTCGTCCTCGGCGGACACGAGTTCGGCGCCGATCAGTTCGTCGGCGACGCCGTCGGCGCCGTTGTCCGTCTCGCGGAGGTTGATGGCGATGACGCCGCCCGAGCGGGGCGAGTCGTAGTCCTTGAGCGCCGTCTTCTTCACCAGGCCGCCCTTGGTGGCCAGGATCAGGTAGGGCGCCGCCTCGTAGTCGCGGATCGCGAGGATCTGGGCGATCTTCTCGTCCGGCTGGAAGGCCAGCAGGTTCGCCACGTGCTGACCGCGCGCGTCCCGGCCGGCGTCCGGCAGCTCGTACGCCTTGGACCGGTAGACGCGGCCCTTGTTCGTGAAGAAGAGCAGCCAGTGGTGCGTGGTGGACACGAAGAAGTGGTCGACGAGGTCGTCCTGCTTCAGCTTCGTGCCGCGCACGCCCTTGCCGCCGCGCTTCTGCGAGCGGTAGTCCTCGGTCTTGGTGCGCTTGACGTACCCGCCGTGGGTGATCGTGACGACGATGTCCTCTTCGGCGATCAGGTCCTCCATGGACATGTCGCCGTCGAAGGGCACCAGCTTGGAGCGCCGGTCGTCGCCGAACTTCTCGACGATGGCCGCCAGTTCCTCGCTGACGATCTGCCGCTGGCGCTCCTCGGAGGCCAGGATCGCGTTGTACTCGTTGATCTTGGCCTGGAGTTCGTCGTGCTCGGCGACGATCTTCTGCCGCTCCAGGGCCGCGAGGCGGCGCAGCTGCATCTCCAGGATCGCGTTCGCCTGGATCTCGTCGATCGACAGCAGGCCCATCAGGCCCTCGCGGGCGATCTCGACCGTGTTGCTGCGCCGGATCAGCGCGATGACCTCGTCGATCGCGTCCAGCGCCTTGAGCAGACCGCGCAGGATGTGGGCGCGCTCCTCCGCCTTGCGCAGGCGGAACCTCGTGCGCCGGACGATGACCTCGATCTGGTGCGCCACCCAGTGGCGGATGAACGCGTCGATCGACAGCGTGCGCGGCACGCCGTCGACGAGCGCCAGCATGTTCGCGCCGAAGTTCGTCTGCAGGTCGGTGTGCTTGTACAGGTTGTTCAGCACGACCTTGGCGACGGCGTCGCGCTTGAGCACGATCACCAGGCGCTGGCCGGTCCGCGACGAGGTCTCGTCGCGGACGTCGGCGATGCCGCCGACCTTGGCGTCCTTCACCAGGTCGGCGATCTTCTGCGCCAGGTTGTCGGGGTTGGTCTGGTAGGGGAGCTCCGTGACCACCAGGCACTGGCGGTTCTGGATCTCCTCGACCTCGACCACCGCGCGCATCGTGATGGAGCCGCGACCGGTCCGGTACGCCTCCTCGATGCCCTTGCGGCCCACGACGAGGGCGCCCGACGGGAAGTCCGGGCCCTTGATCCGCTCGATGAGCGCGTCCTGGAGCTCCTCGTGCGAGGCCTCCGGGTGCTCCAGCGCCCACTGGGCGCCGGCCGCGACCTCGCGCAGGTTGTGCGGCGGGATGTTGGTGGCCATGCCGACCGCGATACCGGCGCTGCCGTTGATCAGCAGGTTCGGGAAGCGCGCCGGCAGGACCGTCGGCTCCTGGTTGCGGCCGTCGTAGTTGTCCGTGAAGTCGACGGTCTCCTCGTCGATGTCCCGGAGCATCTCCATGGCCAGCGGCATCAGCTTGCACTCGGTGTAGCGCATCGCGGCCGCCGGGTCGTTGCCCGGGGAGCCGAAGTTGCCGTTGCTGTCCACCAGCGGCATGCGCAGCGACCACGGCTGGGCCAGGCGGACCAGGGCGTCGTAGATCGAGCTGTCACCGTGCGGGTGGTAGGTGCCCATGACGTCGCCGACGACGCGGGCGCACTTGTAGAAGCCCTTCTCGGGCCGGTAGCCGCCGTCGTACATCGCGTACAGCACGCGGCGGTGGACCGGCTTGAGGCCGTCCCGTACGTCGGGCAGCGCTCGGGAGACGATGACGGACATCGCGTAGTCGAGGTAGGAGCGCTGCATTTCCGTCTCGAGCCCGACGGGCTCGATGCGCACCACGGGCTGCTCCGCCGCGGATTCCTCGGCGGTGGGGGTGGTTTCGTCGGCCATTGCTGGTCAGAAGTCCTTTCAGGCAGTCAGCTGAGCCGACTCAGATGTCGAGGAAGCGAACGTCCTTGGCGTTGCGCTGGATGAAGGAGCGCCGGGCTTCGACGTCCTCACCCATCAGCACCGAGAACAGGTCGTCGGCCTGCGCCGCGTCGTCCAGGGTGACCTGGCCGAGCACGCGGTGGTCGACGTCCATCGTGGTGATGCGCAGTTCCTCGGCGTTCATCTCGCCCAGACCCTTGAAGCGCTGGATCGAGTCTTCCTTGATCCGCTTGCCGTTCTGCTTGCCGAGCTCCACCAGGGCGTCGCGCTCGCGGTCCGAGTACGCGTACTCGAAGTCGTCGCGGCCCCACTTGATCTTGTAGAGCGGCGGGCGCGACAGGTACACGTGACCGGCCTCGACCAGCGGCCGCATGAAGCGGAACAGGAAGGTCAGCAGCAGGGTGTTGATGTGCTGGCCGTCGACGTCGGCGTCCGCCATCAGGATGATCTTGTGATAGCGGAGCTTCTCGATGTCGAAGTCCTCGTGCACCCCGGTGCCGAAGGCGCTGATCAGCGCCTGGACCTCGGTGTTCTGGAGGATCTTGTCGATACGGGCCTTCTCGACGTTCAGGATCTTGCCGCGGATGGGCAGGATGGCCTGGTACATCGGGTTGCGGCCGGACTTCGCGGAGCCGCCGGCCGAGTCGCCCTCGACGATGAAGATCTCGCACTGGGTCGGGTCGTTCGACTGGCAGTCGGACAGCTTGCCCGGCAGCGAGGCGCTCTCCAGCAGGCCCTTGCGGCGGGTGAGGTCGCGGGCCTTGCGGGCCGCGACGCGCGCCGTGGCCGCCTGGATCGCCTTGCGGATGATGTCCGAGGCCTCGTTCGGGTTCCGGTCGAACCAGTCGTTGAGGTGCTCGTGGACGACCTTCTGCACGAAGGTCTTGGCCTCCGTGTTGCCCAGCTTGGTCTTCGTCTGGCCCTCGAACTGCGGCTCGCCCAGCTTCACCGAGATGATGGCGGTCAGACCCTCGCGGATGTCCTCGCCCGCGAGGTTGTCGTCCTTCTCGCGCAGGAACTTCTTCTCCCGCGCGTAGCGGTTGACCAGACCGGTCATCGCCGCGCGGAAGCCCTCTTCGTGGGTACCGCCCTCGTGCGTGTGGATCGTGTTCGCGAAGGAGTAGACCCCCTCGGTGTACTGCGAGTTCCACTGCATCGCGATCTGGACCGAGAGGGTGCGCTCCTTGTCCTCGGCCTCGACGTCGATGACGGTCGGGTGGATCAGCTCGCCCTTGCGCGAGTTGAGGTACTTCACGAAGTCGACGATGCCGCCCTCGTAGTAGTACTTCACCGTGCGCGCCTGGTCGTCGTCGGCCTCCTCGGCCGAGTCCGCGCCCATCGTCGCCTTCGCGGACTCGCGCTCGTCGGTCAGCGTGAGGGTCAGGCCCTTGTTGAGGAAGGCCATCTCCTGGAAGCGCCGCGAGAGGGTCTCGAAGGAGTACTCGGTCGTCTCGAAGATGTCGCCGTCGGCCCAGAAGGTCACCGTGGTGCCCGTCTCGGACGTCTCCTCGTTCTTGGCGAGGGGGGCCGTCGGGACGCCCAGCTTGTAGTCCTGGCTCCAGCGGTAGCCGTCCTTGCGGACGTCGACCGAGACTCTCGTCGACAGGGCGTTGACGACGGACACGCCGACGCCGTGCAGACCGCCGGAGACGGAGTAACCGCCGCCGCCGAACTTGCCGCCCGCGTGGAGGACGGTCAGTACGACCTCGACCGCCGACTTGCCCTCGGAGGGCACGATGTCGACGGGGATGCCCCGGCCGTTGTCGACGACGCGCACGCCGCCGTCGGCCAGGATCGTGACGTCGATCCTGTCGGCGTGACCGGCGAGGGCCTCGTCGACGGAGTTGTCGACGACCTCGTAGACGAGGTGGTGCAGGCCCCGCTCGCCGGTGGAGCCGATGTACATGCCGGGCCGCTTGCGGACCGCGTCGAGGCCTTCGAGGACCTGGATCTGGTTGCCGGTGTACTCAACGGGTGCAGCGGGGTCGCCGCCGTTCTGGCCGACTGTGGACTGGTTGTCGTTGGGGTTGCCGGAATCGGCCACGAAGCGCCCTTTCTGGCACAGCACAGGCCGTACTCCGGGCCGGCAGGCATGCAAGCGGGAGCGGCTGCGTCGATCTGCGTTATCAGCGGTGGTCAGCTTTACTCGACTGGATCCCGCGCAAGCGCGGGATTCTCGTTCAGTCTACCGGTATCACCCCCATGAATGGGCGTTTGCCGGTACCTGAGTCCGCATGTGCCGCCCGGAAACCTCTCTCTCCGACTCCCCATATCCGGGGAGGGGCTCAAAGAGGCTCACACGGGCATTGAGCGCTTCGGGCTGTCAACCTCCCGCTACCGTGAGGGACACCACCCGCGCAGACGTTCGCAGCGGGCGTACGCCGGGGCGCGGGCGTTCCGTACGGGCGCTCGCGCGCAGCCCCGGGCCCGCTCCGCTCCGGTCGGCGCGGGAGCGGCCCCGGGAGTCCGCCGGGGCGTGGGGGTCGGGCGTCGGGCGTCGGGTCCGCCGGATCTCGCGGGCCACGGGCCCGGAGATCCGTACGGGACCTCGCGGGCTCACCCGTAGTTGTCCCCGGGTCCCGTGCTGCCCGGCGCACGCCACGGCCCGTACCGCTTCGGCCCGCCACCCGGTCCGTGCACCTTGATCAGTCGCACCGTGCCCTGCCCCAGGTCCGTGTTCAGCCGCGCCACCAGCTGCGGAGCCAGCAGCTTCAGCTGCGCCGCCCACGCCGAGGAGTCGCAGCGCACCACCAGCTCGCGGTCCTCGTACCGGTCCGGCACGCAGTGCGCCGCGATGTCCGGGCCGACGATCTCGGGCCAGCGCTCCATCACGCCCGCCACCGCCATCGGCATCTCCCAGCCGCGCTCGGTCCGCAGCCGGTCCAGCGCGGCCATCAGCGGCATCGGGTCCCGGCCGTCCGCCCGGGCCCCCGAGCGCAGGCCCTGCTGGTAGGGGCGCTTCTTGCCCGTGGCCGCGTTGCCCCGGGCGCGCGCCGCTTCCTTGGCGGCCGCCAGCGCCTGGCGCGCCAGGTCCACGCCCGAGAACTCCGGGAGCTTGCGCGCGGGCTCCCGGGCGCCGCCGCCGTCCTGCTTCTCCTCGCTCACAGCCGGGTCACCTCGCCGCCGGACACCGCGAACCGCGTTCCGATCAGCACGCCCGGGACGTCGTCGTCCACCGCCGCCGTCACCAGCACCTGCTCGCCGGGCGCCACCAGCTCCGCCAGCCGCTCCCGGCGGCGCTCGTCGAGCTCCGCGAACACGTCGTCGAGGATCAGCACCGGCTCGCTGCCCTCGGAGCGCAGCAGTTCGTAGGAGGCCAGGCGCAGCGCCAGTGCGTACGACCAGGACTCGCCGTGGCTCGCGTACCCCTTGGCCGGGAGCTCGCCCAGGCGCAAGGTCATGTCGTCGCGGTGCGGGCCGACGAGGGTCACGCCGCGCTCGATCTCCTGCTTGCGCACGTCGGCCAGCGCCGCGAGCAGCACCCCGTACAGGGCCTCGCGGGTGCGGGCCCCGCCGCCCTCCGCGGCCGCGCCGCCCACGTTGCCCGCCCCCGCGACCGCCTCGCCGAGCGTTTCGCCGACCGCCTCGCCGAGCGTCTCGGCGGTGGCCGAGGACTTGTAGGCGAGCCCGAGCGGGCCGCCGCCGGGCGCGAGCTGCTCGTACGCCTTGTCCGCCAGCGGCAGCAGCGTCGCGATCAGGTCGAGGCGCTGGGCGAGCAACTCGGCGCCGGTGCGCGCGAGGTGCTGGTCCCACACGTCCAGGGTGGACAGGTCCATGGAGCGGCCCCCGTGCCGGCGGGCCATCGCGGCCGACTTCAGCAGGGTGTTGCGCTGCTTGAGCACCCGCTCGTAGTCCGAGCGGACCGCCGCCATGCGCGGCGAGCGGGCCGTCACGAGTTCGTCGAGGAAGCGGCGCCGCTCCCCCGGGTCTCCCTTGATCAGGGCCAGGTCCTCGGGGGCGAAGAGCACCGTCCGTACGATGCCCAGCACGTCGCGGGGCCTGACCTGCGAGGACCGGTTGATCCTCGCCCGGTTGGCCCGGCCCGGGTTCAGCTCGAGCTCCACCAGCTGCTGCCGCTCACCCTGGGTGACCGCGGCCCGGATGACGGCCCGGTCCGCGCCCATCCGCACCAGGGGGGCGTCGGCGGAGACGCGGTGGCTGCCGAGGGTGGCGAGGTAGCCGATCGCCTCGACCAGGTTCGTCTTGCCCTGGCCGTTGGGACCCACGAAAGCCGTGACGCCCGGGTCGAGGGGAACCTCGGCCCGGGCGTACGAGCGGAAGTCGGCCAACGAGAGATGCGAAACATGCATACGGCGCCGACCTCCCCCGGCTTCCTGCTGCTCTGTGCTGCTGTGGTGCTGTGGTGCTCGAGGCTCTGTGGTGCTTGTGGTGCACCGCTGTGGAGCGGTTGTGGACTACTTCTTCTCGACCGCGTGGCCGCCGAACTGGTTGCGCAGCGCGGCGATCATCTTCATCTGCGGGGAGTCGTCCTGGCGGGACGCGAAGCGCGCGAACAGCGAGGCGGTGATCGCCGGAAGCGGCACGGCGTTGTCGATCGCGGCCTCGACCGTCCAGCGGCCCTCGCCCGAGTCCTGCGCGAAGCCGCGCAGCTGCTGCAGGTGCTCGTCCTCGTCCAGCGCGTTCACCGCCAGGTCCAGCAGCCAGGAACGGATGACCGTGCCCTCCTGCCAGGACCGGAAGACCTCGCGGACGTCGGTGACCGAGTCGACCTTCTCCAGGAGCTCCCAGCCCTCGGCGTAGGCCTGCATCATGGCGTACTCGATGCCGTTGTGGACCATCTTGGCGAAGTGGCCGGCGCCGACCTTGCCGGCGTGCACGGCCCCGAACTCGCCCTCGGGCTTGAGGGCGTCGAAGATCGGCTGGGCCACCGCGACGTGCTCCTTGTCGCCGCCGTACATCAGCGCGTAGCCGTTCGCCAGGCCCCAGACACCGCCCGAGACGCCGCAGTCGACGAAGCCGATGCCCTTGGCCGCCAGTTCGGCGGCGTGCTTCTCGTCGTCGGTCCAGCGCGAGTTGCCGCCGTCGACGACGACGTCGCCGGGCGAGAGGAGCTCGGAGAGCTCGTCGACGGTGGACTGGGTCGCCGCGCCCGCCGGGACCATCACCCATACCACGCGGGGGGCCTGCAGGCCGTCCACAAGCTCCGCGAGGCTGTGGACATCGGCGAGGTCCGGGTTGCGGTCGTATCCGATGACGGTGTGGCCGGCGCGGCGGATGCGCTCGCGCATGTTGCCGCCCATCTTGCCGAGACCGACGAGACCAAGCTCCATCAGGTGGTTCCTTAAGCGTTGTGGCCGTCTGTGCCGGGGGTCCCCCGCTGCTCGGGACCTCCCCCGTCCCGAGCGTACGCCGGGCGGCGCTGCCCGGCCCCACGGGCGCTCCGGAAGGGAATACGCACGGGACTCCGGAGGGGAACGGGGCACCCGGGCCGGGGCGAAGACGTCGGGCCCGGCCCCGCGGGAAGCGTGACCGGGCCCGACGCCGTGCTCACTGCCGTGTGCCGACCGGGTCTCAGCCGGAGAGGCGGACGGGCATGATCAGGTACTTGTACGCCTCGTCGGCCTCGGCGTCGACGGCCGGGCGGCCGCTGAGCAGCGCGGGCTTGGTCGAGGTCGTGAAGCTGAGCTGCGCGGCCGGCGAGTCGATCGCGCTCAGGCCGTCCAGCAGGAAGGTCGGGTTGAAGGCGATCGAGATGTCGTCGCCCTCCAGCTTCGCGTCGACGCGCTCCACAGCCTGTGCGTCGTCGGAGGAGCCGGCCTCCAGGATCAGCACGCCCTGCTCGAAGCTCAGGCGGACCGGGGTGTTGCGTTCGGCGACCAGGGCGACGCGCTTGACGGCCTCGACGAACGGGGCGGTCTCGATCACCGCGACGGAGTTGAACTCCGTCGGGAAGAGGGTGCGGTACTTCGGCAGGTCGCCCTCGAGGAGGCGGGTGGTGGTGCGCCGGCCGGCGCCCTCGAAGCCGATGAGGCCCTCGCCCTGGCCGGAGCCCGACAGCGCGATGGTGACCGTGTCGCCGCTGGTGAGCGACTTGGCGGTGTCCAGGAGGGTCTTGGCGGGCACCAGGGCCACAGCGGAGGCCTCCGGGTCCTCGGGCTTCCACAGGAACTCGCGGACCGCGAAGCGGTAGCGGTCGGTGGAGGCCAGGGTGACGCGGTCGCCCTCGATCTCGATGCGGACACCGGTCAGCACGGGCAGCGTGTCGTCGCGGCCGGCGGCGATGGCGACCTGGGCGGCGGCGGAGGCGAAGACCTCGCCGGGCACGGTGCCGGTCGCGGTGGGCATCTGCGGCAGCGCCGGGTACTCCTCCACAGGCAGGGTGTGGAGTGTGAACCGCGAGGAGCCGCAGACCACGGTCGCCCGTACACCGTCTGTGGAAATCTCCACCGGCCGGTTGGGCAGGGCGCGGCAGATGTCGGCGAGCAGCCGACCGGACACCAGGACGGTGCCGTCCTCCTCGACGTCGGCCTCGACGGAGACACGGGCCGAGACCTCGTAGTCGAAGCCGGAGAGGGACAGCTTGCCCTCCTCGGCCTTCAGCAGCAGGCCCGCGAGAACGGGGACCGGAGGCCGGGCCGGGAGGCTACGAGCAGCCCAGGCCACCGCCTCCGCGAGTACGTCGCGCTCCACCCGGATCTTCACCGGAAACCGCCTCCTGCTGTTGCTCGCTCGTCTGCCGGCCTTCGTCGTCGGCTCGTCGATGCCTCGACCGTTGCCGGGGACCAGTCTGACGTACGGCGCCGACAGTCGTCGCTGCTGGCGGTCAAGTCGGGAGCGAGGTGTCGGGGAGGGCGATCCACCGAGTTGTGCACAGGTCCTGCTTGAAAACCGAAACCGGGCTAACTCTCTATGGGGGTAGTAGTAGGGCCTGTGGAAACGGTGGATAAGCCCGTTTTCCCAGGTCAGCCCGCGTTTTTTATCCCCACACCCTGTGGGTGACACCGGTGGACAACCCCGTGTCCCTGTGGAGAACGAAAAGTTCTGCACAGGCCGTCCCCAGATGACCCCGACTACTCCACAGGTGCGTCCCCAGGTTTCCCCCAGTACTCCACAACCCAAACGTCGACCTTGGTGTGACCGCTTTCACTCGGGGCGGTGAGAGGGGCTGCCCCGTTGCCGAACAGTGGACAACGGTGTGGGGAAGTCGTCTGATCCTGTGCACAGGGCACCGGATCCTGTGGACCGCCGGTGGACAACGCGGTGGACGAACCTGTGGATGAAAATTCTGTCCACAGCTTGTGGACAGTGCTTGCGCACAATTCCACAGGGATCTGACCAGCTCTGATGGTGCCTCACACCCAGGCCCTGTGGACAGTTTTGTGGGCGGGGCAGGCCGTCCCCAGGCTGTGGACAGAGGAAAGTGGCCCAATCTGTGGATGAGTTGCTCCATTGGGGGCGTATTCGAACAAGTCGGGGGCGCACGCACGAAGAAGGGCGCCCCCGAAGTGACCCGGGAGCGCCCTCTGGAAGCGTGTGGGGGTGCCCTGACGGCGCCCGTACGGCCCCTTTCACGGGCCCGCGTCAGCCGTTCTTGATGCGGTTGGTGAGCTCGGTTACCTGGTTGTAGATGGACCGGCGCTCCGCCATCAGGGCGCGGATCTTGCGGTCCGCGTGCATGACGGTGGTGTGGTCGCGGCCGCCGAACTGTGCCCCGATCTTCGGCAGGGAGAGGTCCGTGAGCTCCCGGCACAGGTACATGGCGATCTGCCGGGCGGTGACGAGCACGCGGCTGCGCGAGGAGCCGCAGAGGTCGTCCACGGTGAGCCCGAAGTAGTCGGCGGTGGCCGCCATGATGTCGCTGGCCGTGATCTCGGGCGCGCTGTCCTCGCCGCCGGGGATCAGGTTCTTCAGTACGTCCTCGGCCAGGCCCAGGTCGACCGGCTGCCGGTTCAGGCTCGCGAAGGCCGTGACCCGGATCAGCGCCCCCTCCAGCTCGCGGATGTTGCGCGAGATGCGGGAGGCGATGAACTCCAGCACCTCCGGCGGAGCGTTGAGTTGCTCCTGGACGGCCTTCTTGCGCAGGATCGCGATACGGGTCTCCAGCTCGGGCGGCTGGACGTCGGTGATCAGGCCCCACTCGAAGCGGTTGCGCAGCCGGTCCTCCAGGGTGACGAGCTGCTTGGGCGGCCGGTCGGAGGAGAGCACGATCTGCTTGTTGGCGTTGTGGAGCGTATTGAAGGTGTGGAAGAACTCCTCCTGCGTCGACTCCTTGCTCGCCAGGAACTGGATGTCGTCGACGAGCAGGATGTCCATCTCGCGGTAGCGCTTGCGGAACGCGTCGCCCTTGCCGTCGCGGATCGAGTTGATGAACTCGTTGGTGAACTCCTCGGAGCTCACGTACCGCACTCGGGTGCCCGGGTAGAGGCTGCGCGCGTAGTGCCCGATGGCGTGCAGCAGGTGCGTCTTGCCGAGACCCGACTCCCCGTAGACGAAGAGGGGGTTGTACGCCTTCGCCGGCGCCTCGGCGACGGCCACCGCGGCGGCGTGCGCGAAGCGGTTGGAGGCGCCGATGACGAAGGTGTCGAACAGGTACTTGGGGTTCAGCCGGGCGGTCGGCTCCAGCGGGCCCGAGGTGGATCCGCCGGACGGGGCGGAGGGCGCGGGCCGGCTGGGCGCCGGGCGCGCGGCGGGCCGCTCGTACTGCTGCTGCTCGTACGGCCGGGACTGGCGCTGCTGCTGGTCCTCGTACTGCTGGCGCGGCTGCTCGTACTTCTGCTGCTCGTAGGAGCCCTGGTCGTAGGAGGGGTCGGACTGCTGCAGGTAGCCCGGCTGCGGGGAGGCGTACGGATCGCGTTCGGGGAAGCCGCCGAGGCGGGGCTGCTGCCAGCCGTAGTCGTCCTGCTGGCCGCCGCGGGGCCAGGCGCCGGGCTCGGGGCGCGGCTGCTGGTAGTCCGGGTAGGCGGGGCGGGCCGTGGGGAGCCGGTCGTCGTCGGAGGATCCGGGTCCGGAGTTCGGGCCGGTGTGACCGGTGTGACCCCCGGGCCCGGTGTGGCCTCCGGGGCGCTGGCCGCCGTACGGCTCGTAGGAATCCCGGCCGGAGGACGTGTCCGTCACCTGGGGCGCGGGCTCGCCGGCGGAGTCGTCGACGGTGATGGCGATCCGGATCGGGCGGCCGCACTCACGGCTGAGGGCGTCGCTGATGAGCGGGGCGAGCCGGCCTTCGAGCACGCGCTTGCCGTACTCGTTGGGGACGGCGAGCAGCGCGGTGTCGGCCACGAGCGCCAGCGGCTGGCAGCGCTCGACCCACTGCTTGTCCTTGGGCTCGATGCTGTTCTGTCCCTCACCGAGGAGCTTCTCGAGCACCCTTGGCCACACTGCGGCAAGATCGGCAGGTACGTCAGCCACAGAGCACGCTCTCTCACAGGGGGTCCCACGAATGTGTGGTTCTTTGGGACGGTCGGGACAAAAAATCCAGGGTCAGACAACGGTAGTCAGGCCAGCGGGTACGGTTCAAGTCGTTGTCCACAGCCTGTGCACAGTGTGGGGCCCAGCCGACTCGGTTTGACCGGATGGCGTAGCCGCGCGTACCGTAACGAGGTCGAGTTGTCGATGGCTGCTGCCGCCTGCCTACCGATGGGCGAAGATCACTGACAGTGATCGTTTTGCGGTGCCACTCGGGCGTACACGCGAGTTTTTCTCCTCGTGGGCGCACGGTGACAGCCAGGCGATGTCCCGCCACAACGATTTATTCTCTGGAGCCCCCGAGTGAGCAAGCGCACCTTCCAGCCGAACAACCGCCGTCGTGCCAAGACCCACGGCTTCCGTCTCCGGATGCGTACCCGTGCCGGTCGCGCCATCCTCGCGAACCGTCGTGGCAAGGGCCGCGCCGCCCTTTCCGCGTAACTGACGGGCGGATCGTGACGTCGTGCTGTCTCCCGAGAATCGGCTGAGGCGGCGCGAGGACTTCGCGAGCGCGGTACGTCGAGGCCGTCGGGCTGGTCGCCCGCTCCTCGTCGTTCACCTACGTACAAGCGGTGCAACGGACCCGCACGAGCCGGGGGAGATCGATCCCTCGACGCGTGCGGGTTTCGTCGTCAGCAAAGCTGTCGGCGGTGCCGTCGTACGCAACCGGGTCAAGCGCCGTTTGCGCCATCTCATCCGCGAGCGGCTGCCGAAGCTGCCCGCAGGTAGCCTGGTGGTGGTACGGGCTCTGCCCGGAGCGGGCGATGCCGGTCTCGACGAGCTGGCCCGGGACCTTGACGCCGCACTGCTGCGGCTCTTGGGAGGCGTGGCTCGATGAAGTACCCGCTGCTCGCATTGATCAAGCTGTACCAGTGGACGATCAGTCCGCTGCTCGGGCCGGTGTGCCGCTACTACCCCTCGTGTTCGCACTACGGGTACACGGCCATCGACCGGCATGGTGCGGTGAAGGGGACGGTCCTGACCGGCTGGCGGATCCTGCGGTGCAATCCGTGGTCCCCGGGCGGCGTGGATCACGTCCCACCCCGTAAACGCCCGCGTTGGCACGAGCAGCTGCGCAGTGCGTTGCGTCGATCTCGCAATGCTCAAGGAGCCTGATTAGTGGACACGCTTGCCGGTTTGTTCAGCTTTATTACTACGCCTGTTTCGTGGATCATCGTCCAGTTCCACAAGGTGTACGGCGCCATGTTCGGCGCCGACAGCGGGTGGGCCTGGGGCCTGTCCATCGTGTCCCTGGTGATCTTGATCCGCATCTGCCTGATCCCGCTCTTCGTGAAGCAGATCAAAGCAACGCGGGGCATGCAGGCGATCCAGCCGAAGATGAAGGCGATCCAGGAGCGCTACAAGAACGACAAGCAGCGTCAGTCCGAAGAGATGATGAAGCTGTACAAGGAGACGGGTACCAACCCGCTCTCCTCGTGCCTTCCCATCCTGGCGCAGTCCCCGTTCTTCTTCGCGCTCTACCACGTGCTCTCCGGCATCGCGAACGGCAAGCCGATCGGCCAGATCGACGGCCCGCTGCTGGAGAGCGCCCGTAACGCCCACATCTTCGGTGCCCCGCTGGCGGCCAAGTTCACGGACAGCGCGGAGAAGGTCGCAGCTCTGGGCGCCTCGATCACCGACGTGCGCGTGGTCACCGCCATCATGATCGTCATGATGTCGCTGTCGCAGTTCTACACGCAGCGGCAGCTGATGCAGAAGAACGTCGACCTCTCGGTCAAGACGCCGTTCATGCAGCAGCAGAAGATGCTGATGTACGTCTTCCCGGTGATCTTCGCCGTCATGGGCATCAACTTCCCCGTCGGCGTCCTCATCTACTGGTTGACGACGAACCTGTGGACCATGGGTCAGCAGATGTTCGTGATCAGCCAGAACCCGACCCCGGGAAGCAAGGCCCAGGACCAGTACCTGACCCGCCTGCTGAAGCACGTCGCCACCCACGGCACGGTCAAGGGGCGGAGCAAGAAGAAGATCGTCGCGGCGATCGTGGCCAAGGGGCCGGACCGCAACGACAACGAGCGCAAGTTCATCACCGCTCTGACCAAGCAGGGCATGGCCGCCCAGGCGGACGGCTCGGTGACGAAGAGCGTCGAGGCGACCGTCGACGCGGATGCGGCCGGCGGCGGTCTCCAGAAGCGGCAGCAGCCCAAGCGGCAGTCGAAGTCGCAGCGACAGTCGCCCCCCAGCAAGCCCTCTTCCAAGAAGTAAGAAGGAGCCCCTCCCGTGACGGAAGGCACCACCACCGCCGCTGCTGCTGAGGCTGGCGACACCCTGACCCGCCTCGAGCAGGAGGGCGAGATCGCGGCCGACTACCTCGAGGGTCTGCTGGACATCGCCGACCTGGACGGCGACATCGACATGGACGTCGAGGCGGACCGTGCCTCGGTCTCCATCGTCAGCGAATCCGCACGCGACCTGCAGAAGCTGGTGGGCCGTGACGGTGAGGTGCTCGAGGCCCTGCAGGAGCTGACCCGCCTCGCCGTGCACCGCGAGACCGGTGACCGCAGCCGGCTGATGCTGGACATCGGTGGGTTCCGGGCGAAGAAGCGCGAAGAACTGACCGCGCTCGGTGCCAAGGCCGCGGACGAGGTGAAGGCGTCGGGCGAGCCCCTGAAGCTGGACCCGATGACCCCCTTCGAGCGGAAGGTCGTCCACGACGCCGTGGCGGCCGCCGGTCTGCGCAGCGAGTCCGAGGGCGAGGAGCCGCAGCGCTTCGTCATCGTGCTCCCGGCCTGACCGGAAGCTCGAGTGTCCGGCCCCGTCTGTCTCGCAGGCGGGGCCGAAGTTTGTCAGCCTGGCAGTGACGACGTGGTTTTCACACCATGCGGTACGGAAGGACGGTCCCGTGACGGAGGCAGCTGAGCTTCCCCTGACGCCTGAAGAAGCGCCCCCGGCACCTGAAGAGGCGCGTGCGGTGTTCGGCGAACATTTCCCGGAAGCCGTGCGGTACGCGGAGCTGCTGGCGGACGCGGGGGTCAAGCGGGGCCTCATCGGCCCGCGCGAGGTACCGCGTCTGTGGGAGCGCCACCTGCTCAACTGCGCCGTGCTCTCGGAGGTCGTGCCCGAGGGCGTGACCGTGTGCGATGTGGGTTCGGGCGCCGGCCTCCCCGGTATCCCGCTGGCCCTGGTCCGCCGGGACCTGAAGATCACGCTGCTGGAGCCGCTGCTGCGCCGCACCAACTTCCTCCAGGAAGTCGTGGAGATGCTGGGGCTGGACCATGTGACGGTGGTGCGCGGGCGGGCCGAGGAGGTCCTCGGAAAGCTCCAGCCGGTGCACGTGGTGACGGCTCGGGCAGTCGCTCCCCTGGACCGGCTCGCCGGTTGGGGCGTGCCCCTGCTGCGTCCGTACGGCGAAATGCTGGCGCTGAAGGGTGACACCGCGGAGGAGGAGCTGGTGGCGGCGAAGGCCGCTCTCACCAAGCTCGGTGTGGTGAAGACCTCAGTGCTGCACGTCGGCGAGGGGATCGTGGATCCGCTCTCGACCGTGGTGCGGGTCGAGGTCGGCGAGAGCCCCGGAGGCGTGAGGTTCGCGGCGAAGCGGGCCAAGGCCGCCCGGGTGAGCCGTACGCGTCGGCGCCGCTGACCCCGAAGGCTCCATCCGGAGTGTCGTAGCGGCCGGATGACTCCGTCCGGGCATCGTGTTTCACGTGAAACGTCGCTCTCTGCTGCACGGAATCATCAGCCGCGGTCGTGAGGCTGCGTCCCCCTCTCACCGCAAGGACGAAGGGGGGACGGAGTTGTCCACAACGGTGGATTCATCCACAGGAGTACGGGCCCCGCTGGTTCGCGACCCCGGCGACATGGCAGGCTCTGTTCATCGCGAGCCTGATGCCGAGGAGAGTGACACCGTGCGGTCAGACGCCAACCTTGCGGGGCCGATGGCCGATCCGGTCCCCGGTCCCCGCTCTGAATCGCCGGGTGAAGATGTTTCACGTGAAACATCGGCCCCGCCGCTTGTAGACAACGACGACACACCCATCGGCCGCGCCGCCCAGATCGCGGTGGAGGCCCTGGGGCGTGCGAGCGAGGGCCTGCCCCGGCCCGCGCAGACCCGGATCATGGTGGTGGCCAACCAGAAGGGCGGCGTGGGCAAGACCACGTCGACCGTGAACCTGGCCGCTTCTCTGGCCCTGCACGGTGCGCGGGTCCTGGTCGTGGATCTCGACCCCCAGGGCAACGCCTCCACGGCGCTGGGCATCGATCACCACGCGGACGTGCCGTCCATCTACGACGTACTCGTGGACAGCCGCCCGCTGATGGAGGTCGTCCAGCCGGTGACCGATGTGGAAGGGCTGTTCTGTGCCCCCGCCACGATCGACCTGGCGGGAGCCGAGATCGAGCTGGTCTCTCTCGTGGCACGCGAGAGCCGCCTTCAGCGGGCCATCCAGGCGTACGAGCAGCCCCTCGACTACATCCTCATCGACTGCCCGCCCTCACTGGGCCTGCTGACGGTGAACGCCCTGGTCGCGGGCGCCGAGGTACTGATCCCGATCCAGTGCGAGTACTACGCGCTGGAGGGTCTGGGGCAGCTGTTGCGCAACGTCGACCTGGTGCGGGCCCATCTGAACCCCACGCTGCACGTGTCCACGATCCTGCTCACGATGTACGACGGCAGGACCCGGCTGGCGTCGCAGGTGGCGGAGGAGGTGCGCACCCACTTCGGCAAGGAGGTGCTGCGCACGAGCATCCCGCGGTCGGTCCGCATCTCCGAGGCCCCGAGCTACGGGCAGACGGTGCTGACCTATGACCCGGGCTCCAGCGGTTCCCTCTCCTACCTGGAGGCTGCGCGGGAGATCGCGCTGCGCGGGGCCGGAATCCAGTACGACCCCCAGCACCCTCATCTGGGTGCGGGTATGAACCACACGCAGAGCATGGCGGAGGGGATCCAGTGAGTGAGCGACGTAGGGGTCTGGGGCGGGGGCTCGGCGCGCTGATTCCCGCGGCTCCGCAGGAGAAGACGCCGCCGGTGATCAATTCCGGTTCGACGTCTCCGTCGGCCGTACCGGTGCTGACCTCGGAGCGGGGGATCGCGGCGGCGAAGCTGGCCGCGCTGGCGCAGGCCGATGTTTCACGTGAAACATCGACGGCCCTCCCGGCCGCGGGAGAGGCGACGCACGCCGGCCCGCAGATCGGGGAGGTGGCGGGAGCGACGTTCGCAGAGCTTCCGATGGACTCGATCACGCCGAACCCGCGCCAGCCCCGCGAGGTGTTCGACGAGGACGCACTGGCCGAGCTGGTGACCTCCATCCAGGAGGTGGGCCTGCTCCAGCCGGTGGTCGTACGGCAGGCGGCCCCGGGCCGCTACGAGCTGATCATGGGTGAGCGGCGTTGGCGGGCGTGCCGGGAGGCGGGCCTGCCGCGCATTCCGGCGATCATCCGGGCGACGGACGACGAGAAGCTGCTGCTGGACGCGCTGCTGGAGAACCTGCACCGGGCTCAGCTGAACCCTCTGGAAGAGGCTGCCGCGTACGACCAGCTCCTCCAGGACTTCAACTGCACGCACGACCAGCTGGCGGACCGGATCGGGCGTTCGCGTCCGCAGGTCTCGAACACGCTCCGGCTGCTGAAGCTGTCGCCGTCGGTGCAGCGCCGGGTGGCGGCGGGCGTGCTGTCGGCGGGTCATGCGCGGGCCCTGCTCTCGGTGGACGACTCCGAGGTGCAGGACCGGCTGGCGCATCGGATCGTGGCCGAGGGTCTCTCCGTCCGAGCGGTCGAGGAGATCGTCTCCCTGATGGGAGAGGAATCGGGCGGCGCGGTGAAGTCGAAGGGTCCGCGGGCGGGCGCCCGGGTCTCTCCGGCGCTCAGTGAGCTGGCGACGCGTCTGTCGGACCGGTTCGAGACGCGGGTGAAGGTGGACCTGGGTCAGAAGCGGGGCAAGATCACCGTCGAGTTCGCCTCGATGGAGGACCTCGAGCGGATTCTGGGCACGCTGGCGCCGGGCGAGGGTCGCGTGCTGGACCAGGGTCTCTCCGGGGAGTAGCCCGCGGTCGAGGGGCGGGTCGTGCCGGTGAGAGCCGGTACGGCCCGCCCCTTTGCGTGCGTGCGGTTTCCGGTGATTCGAGCAGTGGCTACGATGCGGTCATGGGTCGTCGGCTGGTACCGCTCACGCTGGACAACCTTCAGGATCTGCCCCGGCGTTGCCGGTCCTGTGTCTTCTGGGAGCTGGACCCCGTCAGCGGCGAGGCCGCCGTGAAGGCGGGCAACGCTGCGCAGGAGAAGGAGGCGTGGATCTCCGCCGTCCTGCTGGAGTGGGGATCGTGCGGACGCGTGGTCTACGTGGACGAGGTCCCGGTGGGGTTCGTTCTGTACGCGCCGCCTGCGTACGTGGCGCGTGCGACCGCGTTTCCCACCAGCCCGGTCTCCCCTGACGCCGTGCAGCTGATCACCGCGTGGATCATGCCGGGCTACCAGGGACAGGGACTGGGCCGGGTGATGGTCCAGACGGTGGCGAAGGACCTGCTGCGCAGGGGGTTCCGGGCGATCGAGGCCTTCGGGGACGCGCGCTGGGAGGGGCCGGCCTGTCTGCTGCCGGCGGACCATCTCCTGGCCGTGGGGTTCAAGACGGTACGGCCGCATCCGGTGCACCCGCGGCTGAGGCTGGAACTGCGCTCCACGCTGTCGTGGAAGGAAGACGTGGAACTGGCCCTGGACCGGCTGCTGGGAGCCGCACGCAAGGAACCGGCGCTGCGTCCGCTCTGAGCGTCGTCCCGGATACGCCAAACGGGGCCGCTCCCTCAGGAGCGGCCCCGTTTCACGTGAAAGATCGGACCGTCAGACGGCCTTGGGGGCCTGGATGAAGTCCTCGAGGTCACGCAGGATCGCGGCCTTCGGCTTGGCGCCGACGATGGTCTTGGCGACCTCGCCGCCCTGGTAGACGTTCAGCGTCGGAATGGACATGACGCCGTACTTGGCAGCCGTGGCCGGGTTCTCGTCGATGTTGAGCTTGACGATCTCGATCTGGTCCCCGAACTCGGCCGCGATGGCCTCGAGGGAGGGAGCGATCTGGCGGCACGGACCGCACCAGGCTGCCCAGAAGTCCACGAGGACGGGCTTGTCGCTCCCGAGGACCTGGGTGTCGAAGTCTGCGTCGGTCACGTTCTTGAGGGTGCCGGCCACAGCGGCCTCCTTCTTTTCCTGCGTCGAGTGGGGTGTGGTGGTGCTTACGGGTGTCAGACCGTCGCGTGTGCCTTCTCGGCGTCCGCGAGGGCGGCGAGGAAGCGCTCGGCGTCGAGGGCGGCGGAGCAGCCGGTGCCCGCGGCGGTGATGGCCTGACGGTAGGTGTGGTCGACGACGTCGCCCGCTCCGAACACACCGGTGAGGCTGGTGCGGGTGGAGGGGGCGTCGACCTTGAGGTAGCCCTCTGCGTCGAGATCCAGCTGGTCCTTGAAGAGCTCGGTGCGCGGGTCGTGGCCGACGGCGATGAAGAGGCCGGTCACGGGCAGCTCGGAGGTCTCACCGGTCTTGGTGTTGCGCAGGGTGAGACCCGAGAGCTTCTGGTCGCCGTGGATCGCGGCGACCTCGCTGTCCCAGGCAAACTTGATCTTCGGGTCGGCGAAGGCGCGGTCCTGCATGGCCTTGGAGGCGCGCAGGGAGTCACGGCGGTGGACGATCGTGACGGACTTGGCGAAGCGCGAGAGGAAGGTGGCTTCCTCGATCGCGGTGTCGCCGCCGCCGACCACGACGATGTCGTGGTCCTTGAAGAAGAAGCCGTCGCAGGTGGCGCACCAGGAGACGCCGCGGCCGGAGAGGGCGTCCTCGTTGGGCAGGCCGAGCTTGCGGTGCTGGGAGCCCGTCGTGACGATCACTGCCTTGGCGCGGTGCACGGTGCCGGCGGTGTCGGTCACGGTCTTGATCTCACCGGTCAGGTCCACGGACACGACGTCGTCCGGAACCAGCTCGGCGCCGAAGCGCTCGGCCTGGCCGCGCATGTTGTCCATGAGGTCCGGCCCCATGATCCCGTCCTGGAAGCCGGGGAAGTTCTCGACCTCCGTGGTGTTCATCAGCGCGCCACCGGCGGTGACGGCACCTTCGAAGACCAGGGGCTTGAGCGAAGCGCGTGCGGTGTACAGGGCGGCGGTGTAGCCGGCCGGCCCGGATCCGATGATGATCACGTTTCGTACGTCGCTCACGGGTTACTTCCTCGTCTCTACGGACTGCCTGCTGCCTACCGGGGGGCCGGTGTGGACTCTCACCCACCCAACGGATCCTACGACGCGTGCATTCCCGAGCTTTCCCTCCCGGTTCCCGAGCGGCTCAGCTCCGGGGGTAGGTGCTGGTCAGCAGGGGCTTCTCGACGGGGGCCCCGGGGGTGGCGACGCAGGCGGAGCCGACGACATAGGCGTCCACGGAGGCCGGGTCGCCCGGGTGCGGCAGGACGAGGAGGAAGACGTCGGATCCCTGGAAGCTGCCGGTCTCGAAGGCCAGGGGGCTCTCGGTACGGCCGGTGGCCTTCTGGACGCAGGTGGGAACATCCGGTGCTTCGCGGTCGCCGGGCGCGAGCTCCGGCGCGGGCGGAGAGCCGCTCTCCGCCCCGAACGTGTTGTTCTGCTGCTCAGGTGCCTTCTTCTGCGGACCTGCGGAGGCGAGGAGTTCCCGGACACTGCCCTGGAGCCCCTGCGCCGTGTACGGGTGCGCTCCGGACCGGGCCTGGGCGCTGCCGACGTCGGGGCGGGCGGACATGTCCTGCGCGTCCTGCGGGCCGGAGGTGAGGTTGAACAGCAGGACGCCGGCGGCGCAGGCGGCGAGCAGGCCGCCCGCGAGGGCGATCCGGCGGCGGGCACGACGGCGGCCGGGGCCGGTGGGGCCGGCCGGGTGACCGGAGGGCCGCGTCATGGCGCCCGTTCCGCCGAGCGGGGCGGGGGGAGGTGTTTCACGTGAAACATCGGTGTCCGCACGCCCGTCGGACGGTCCGCTCCGGCCGGCGGGCGCGCCGGCGCCGACCGGGGTGGTGGCGTCGAGCAGCGCTTCGGCGGCCAGGGCCGCGTCGATCCGGCCGGAGATGTCGGCGGGCATCCGGGCGGGCCCGGGGAGCGTCCCGAGCAGGGCGCGGATCTCCTCCAGGGAAGCGCGTACGTCGGCGCAGAGGGCGCAGTCGGCGAGATGGGCGCGGACCTCGGCCGTACGGGCCGGGGAGAGGAGGCCTTCCGCCAGCTCGGAGATCTCCGAGACGTCTGGGTGCCTGACCGTGCCGGTCGTGGGGCTCACGCTCGTCCACCTCCGCCCTTCACTGCGCTCGGATCGGGGGACGGGCCCCCGTGGTCTGCCGTCGGTGGGACGGTTGTCCCCGGTGTCCGGTTCCTTCCCCGCCCGACCTCGGTGTTATCCCCGGTATGCGTGCGCAGATGAGTGAGCAGCGGGGCGAGTTTCGCCCGGCCGCGGGCGCATCGGCTCTTCACGGTGCCGACGGGGACTCCGAGTACGAGGGCGGCCTCGGCCACGGGGTATCCCTGCATGTCGACGAGGACGAGCGCGGCCCGCTGTTCGGCGGGGAGGGTGCTCAGGGCGGCCAGGAGCTGGCGATGGAGGTCCTGGCGCTCCGCCGGGGCCTCTGCGGACTCGTGGGGCTCCAGAAGGCGCTCCAGGCGGTCGGTGTCGTCCAGGGGTGCCGTCCGGCGGGAGGCGGCCTTGCGGGCCCGGTCCAGGCAGGCGTTCACGGTGATGCGGTGGAGCCAGGTGGTGACCGCGGACTCACCGCGGAAGGTGTGTGCGGCGCGGTAGGCGGAGACGAGGGCGTCCTGCACGGCGTCGGCGGCCTCCTCCCGGTCGCCGAGCGTGCGCAGCGCCACTGCCCACAGCCGGTCGCGGTGCCGTCGGACGAGCTCTCCGAAGGCATCCGGATCTCCGGCGGCGTGCAGCGACAGGAGTTCCTGGTCGCTGCGGCCGTCGGCCGTGGTCTCGTCCAACGGTGGGCCCCTCCCCGGCTGTCCCTCAGCCCGTGAACTTCACGTCCGTGATGGCCTGCTTGTACCCGGCCCCGCTGTACGTATCGGTGCCCGCGTACGGCATCGCGGTGATCCAGACGAGGACGTACCGGGTCTTCACCGCGTTGTCGGCGGTCAGATCGAGGGAGCTGTCCGAGGTCTTGGCCGTGGCGATCTTCGGCATGGAGCCGATCTTGGCCGACGGGGACAGGGAATCGGCGGCGTACAGCGTCACGGTGGAGTGGTCGCCGGCGTACCGGAGCGCTATCGAGGCGGCCTTGACCTCCTGCTCGGAGCCGAGGTCGTAGACGATGCCGACACCGGCCTTGTAGTCGGCCTTCATCTCGGGGCCGTCGCGGAAGGACTTGGTGCGCCAGTACGTGGTGGCGTCCCCGTCGAAGGTGTTCTTGACACCGTCGGGGTCCTGGTCCTTGTCGTCCACCGAGTACTCGCGGGCGCCCGCGACGGGGTGGAGGACCGGCTCCGTCTTCACCGGGGTGTCGTCGCCCTTGGTGTGCGGGGTCTGGTTGCCGCCGTTGCTCCCCTGGTTGCCCCGGTCCAGCAGGGTGTCGGCGAGCTGCCAGCTTCCCAGGCCGAGGGCGGCGATCAGCAGGGCCGCGACACCCCACTTGAGGGCCCGGCCCGTACGGCTCTGGAGCGGCGGCGGGGGGACGGCGGAGATCGTCTGGACGGTGGGCATGCCGGGGGCCGCGGGCCGTCCGTAGCTGCCCTGCTGGTAGGTCGTGTGCTGGTACTCCGGGGGCGCGGTGAACGTGGGCTCCGGGGGCCGGATGCGGGGCATCGCGGCGACGGCCTTCGACAGCTCCTCCGGGGTGGTGCAGGCGGGTTCCTGACGGGAGGCGGTGGCCCCGTCGTTGGCGAGGGCGCGCATGGCGAGCTCGCCCAGTCCCCGGTGCACTCCCGCGCGGACCTGGTCGGGGGCGACCAGGCCGACTCCCTTGGGCAGGCCGGTGAGGCCGTAGGCGTCGTTCTCGTACGGCCAGCGCTGGGTGAGGGCGGCGTAGAGCAGGGCGCCGATCGCCTCGGTGTCCGCGCGCTGGGGGGTCTCGCTGGTGATGCCGCGCAGTGCGGCGTTCACGGCGAGGCCGCGGATCCGGTACTGGCCCGAGGAGGTGCGCAGTATGGCGCTCGGGGTCAGTCGCAGGTGTGCCAGGCCCTCTCGGTGCGCGGCGGTCATGGCCTGGGAGACCTGGCTGACGAGCTGGTAGGCCTCGTGCGGCTCCATGGGGCCGGCGGCGAGGACCGCGGTGAGCTCGGTGGCGTCGGGCAGCCACTCGTGGACGACGTAGACGAGGTCGTTCTCCTCCACGGCGTCGAGGACCTGGACGAACCGGGGGTCGCCGAGCAGGGCGGAGGAGCGGGCGGCGGCCAGTACGGCACGGGCCCGTGCGTGGTCGGCGGGCAGCAGGTGGACCCCCACGGCCCGGCGCAGCTTCTCGTCCATCGCGCGCCAGCTGCTGAATCCGTCCAGACGGGTGACGCACTCTTCCAGGCGGTAGCGCCGGGCGAGCTTGTGACCGCTGTGGAGTTCGGGTGCGGCCGCGGGTGCCGCGCCGACGCGATCAGCGTCCTTTTCGGGCATGGGTCCGTCCGCGGCTCGTCCGTCCTGGGTGTCCAGTCCGTCGGCCGTGACCTGGGCCGCCTCAGCGGCCGGCGGCTCTTCGCCGCCGTTGTCGGCCACGTCGACGGCAGCCGTGCTACGTTCCGCCACCGTCGTCCCCGCCTCCCCATTCGTTGCGCGCTGTCGGCCAGTCTGTGAAGCCATGCCAATTGTGCCCACAGTCCGGCGCTCTGCACGACACGCCAAGGAGCGGGGGCGGTCCCTCCGCGGGCGCGGGCATCAGCGGCCCAGGCGGCCGCGGACCATCCCGACCATGGCGTTGAGCTCTTCGATGCGCATCCGCTTGGCGGCGATGACGAAGACCGCCAGCAGGGCGATGCCGCCGGCCACCAGGGCGGCGAGGGATCCGAGGGCCCCGCTGCCGAGGAAGCGCAGGACCGCGAAGGCGACCGCTCCCGCGACCACGGCGGCGGGGACGCAGGCCCCGATGAGCCGGGTGTACGTGCGCATCACGTGCGCCCCGTCGAGGTCGCCCCCGAGCCGGGTGCGCAGCCTGCGCCAGGCGACGCCGACGCCGACCGCGTAGCCGAGGCCGTAGGCGGCGGCCATGCCCACGACGGCCCAGCGGGCCGGGAGGACGAGGAAGGCGAGGGAGGAGATGCCCGCGTTGACGGCGGCGACGATGACCGTGTTGTAGAACGGCGTCCGGGTGTCCTCGTAGGCGTAGAAGCCGCGCAGGACGACGTACTGGACGGAGTAGGGGATCAGTCCGAGGCCGAAGGCCATCAGGATGAATCCGATGTTCTGCGCGCTCTGCTCGCCGGATCCGGCGTAGAGGAGTCCGGAGATGGGGACGCCGAGGGCGAGGAACGCGAAGGCGCAGGGCACGATCGCCACGGCCGAGGTGCGCAGACCGTAGGAGATGTCGTCGCGGACGGCGGCCGCGTCGCCGTCGTGAGCGGAGCGGGAGATGCGCGGCAGGACGGCGGTCATGACGGAGACGGTGATGATGGCCTGCGGCATCTGCCAGAGCAGCAGGGCGTAGTTGTAGCCGGTGATACCGGTACCGCCGTGGCCCTGCTTGTCGGCGACCTCGCCGGCCCAGGTGGCGAGCTGGGTGACGACGATGAGGCCGAGCTGGTTGGCGAGGACGAAGAAGAACGTCCACTTGGCGAGGCCGGCGGCCTTGCCGAGCCCGTGGCCCTTCCAGTCGAACCGCAGGCGCGGCCTGAAGCCGGCGTCGCGAAGGTAGGGGACCATCGCCAGGGACTGGACGACGAGGCCGAGCAGGGTGCCCAGGCCCAGCAGGCGGACGCCGTCGGGAGTGATGCCGGCCTCGGTGACGCCGGTGGTGGTGAAGCCGCCGAAGGCCCAGATGAAGGCGCCGAAGGTGCTGATGACGACGATGTTGTTGAGGACGGGGGTCCACATCATCGCGCCGAAGCGGCCGCGGGCGTTGAGGATCTGACCGAGGACCACGTGCACGCCCATGAAGAACATCGTGGGCAGGCAGTAGTGGGCGAAGGCGACGGCCACGGCCAGACGCTGCGGGTCGTCGGCGATCTTCTGCGACATCATCCCGATGAACAGCGGGGCCGCGAGCACACAGATGACGGTGACGGCCCCCAGCAGGACCATGACGAGGGTCAGCAGACGGTTGGCGTAGGCCTCTCCCCCGTCCTTGTCGTTCTTCATCGCGCGGACCAGCTGCGGGATGAAGACCGCGTTGAGGGCGCCGCCGCCGACCAGGACGTAGATCATCGTCGGCAGGGTGTTGGCGACCTGGTAGCTGTCGTTGAGGGTGGCGACGCCGATGGCGCCCGCGATCACGAGGGTCCGCAGGAACCCGGTGACCCGGGAGACGATCGTGCCGGCGGCCATCAGGGCGCTGGACTTGAGCAGGCTGGAAGCGCGGCCGGCGGGCTTGCCGGGAGCCGGGGCCGCCACGGGGGCGTCCTCGGCGGGGCTACGGGGCGCCGCCTCCTGGTCCCGGTAGAGGTGTGCGAAGGCGTCGGGCTGCGGATCCTCGTCGGCGGCAGCGGTCACGAGCGAGTCCACGCCCACGAACTGGGTGGTGGTGGCGTGGTCGCCGTAGGGCAGGTGCCGGGAGGGGCCGTCCGGCTCGGGCGGCGGGGTCTGCGCCCAGACCCGCGGGTCCGGGGCGTACGAGGGGGCCTGGGGGGCCGCGTAGAGCGGTCCGGGCTCCTGGTAGGTACCGGGCGGGGGCGGGGGGTGCGAGGCCCGGTCGTAGAGGACCTCGGCCACGGGGTCCTGGGCTGACAGGTCCTGCGACCGGTACGGGTCGTAGGCGTAGGCGTCCTGGACGTACGGGTCGTGGTCCGGTGCGGGAGCGGGTGCGGGAACCTGACCCGGCACCGGGGCGCCGGGAGCAGTGCCCTGGGAGGGCGCGGGCCCGCCAGTGCCCTGCGCGCGGTCACCTTCGTACGGCGCGTTCATCGAAACCCCACCTCATCGTCCCCAGGCCGACCGGCCACGGCATCGCTCAACGGTCCACTGTCTCACCCGGGCCGGACGGGTCCGCGCTTTGCGGTCCGGTGTCCGGTGACTCGTCACTCGGCTGCGTGCTCTCCTCTTCCGCGGCGGCGCGTGCCGCGACGCGCTTGCGGCTGGCGTACATCTTGATGCCGGCCAGGACGAGGAGGAGAACGCCGCCGGCGATGACGAGCATGACGGTGGGAGTGACCTCGGTGGCCTCCACGGTGAACTTGCGTGCCTTGCCGTAGGGGACGCCGTCGGTCGTGTAGAGCTGCGCGGTCACCTCGACCGGGCCGCTCGCAGTGGCGTTGGCGGTGAACTTTACGGTCTGGCTGTGCCCACCCTGGACGGCGACCTCCTGTTGGGCCTCGCCGCCGTCCTTGAACGTCAGTCGGGTCGGGTTGGCGGACTTCACGCGCAGGACCAGGTTGTGCGTGTCCTGGACGAGGCTGTTCTGGACGCTGACGGGGATGGTCGCGCTGTGGCCGGAGAGGGTGGCGTCGGACTTGGGGATGACCTTGACCTTCTCGGTGAGGCCGATCAGGTACTGCTGCACCTGGTCCCGGTAGTCCCGCGCCGCGTCGGGGCGACCGCGCCAGGAGGTGGACATCTCCCGGTTGGTGGCGTTGCCGAAGGGGATCTCCACGCGGTCGGGCGCGGTCAGGATCACCTTGAAGTGGTCGAGGGTGCTCTGGGTGGTACGGATCTTCTCGAAGGCGGAGACCGGCAGTTCCTGCTTGCTCAGGGCCTCGGGGTACTGGCCGGCTCCCGGGACCTGGGTGGCGGCGCGCGGGTCGGGCGTGCTGGCGGCCGCGGCTTCCAGGTCGGCCGGCTGGGTCCAGCGGCCGGACTGCAAATTCCGTACCGCGGCGGCCATCGTCTGTGCCTGGCTGGCGCTCGGCGTCCGCTGCGGGGCCACCACGAAGCTGCGCTGGTTGTCGGTCTTCTGCAGGTTCAGGGCGAGGGTCTGGGCGAGGAACTGCTGCACCGCGAGGGTGGAGTCGCCGGCGCCGAGCATGTTGCCCTGGAAGGCGGTGGAGAGGTCTGCGTCGGCGACCACGGCGGTCGTGCCGGCGCCGATGGGACGGGCGGCCGACGGGGTGTAGCCGAGGGCGCCGGTCTCCTGGAGGCTGTCGCTGCGGGTGAGGACGTTGTGGGCGCCCGCCGATGTCGCGACGTTGACGATCGAGGGGTCGATCGCTCCCTCCACGGGCCAGGAGAAATCGGTGGTCGCGGGGACGTGCAGGACCGTCTCGACGGCCTGCTTCGCCTTGTCGGTGGCGGGCCGCAGCTGTCCCAGCGTCCCGGAGACGTCCTTGCCGCGGTGGGCGAGCGAGGCGATGTCGGGGTCCGCGAAGGGCAGCGCCACGACCTTCTTGCCCTGGACGGCGCTCTCCAGCGAGCTCAGCCACTGCTCGGCGATGGCCTTGTTCTTGCCCGGGACGATGCGGCCGTCCTCGGCGCGGACCCGGTAGCCCTTGGTCATGGCGTCGACCGTGTAGAGCAGGTCGGGGTCCATCACCCAGGTGATGGGCAGCTCCTTGCCGAGCGAGACCATCTGTTCCAGGCGGCCGCCCGGCCGCAGCTCGTCGGCCAGGCTGTCGTCGAGGAAGACGGGGGTCTGCAGCTCGTCCGAGCCGGTCTCCGCCGTCAGGTGCGTGCTGGAGATCAGCGGCCACACGTAGGTGAGCTGTGAACGCTTGGCCGCTGCTTCCGGCTGCCAGGGCAGGAAGGTCCGCTTGATGCCCAGGACCTGCTCGGAGGGGCGGCTCTCGGTCTCCCCGGACAGGGAGACTCCCAGCTGGTAGACGCCGTCCTTGTCCAGTTCCAGCTTGTTCACCGGAACCTTGAGGGTGAAGGGCTGGGACACCTTCGAGGGCAGCGCATCGATCTTCACGGCGAATTCGGCGTCGATCTCGGCGGGATCGGTGCCCGCCCGGAAGCCCCCGCGCTCCGCCGCCTCGTCGATGGAGGTGCGGTCCCCCAGGGCCGGACCGACCCGCAGGCCCACGTGCGCGTCGGTGATCTTCTCGCGGCCGTTGTTGACCACGGTGCCGGAGATGGTGAGGGTGTCGCCCTTGACCGGGGCGGCGGGCGTCAGGCCGTCGAGCTGGACATCGACGGTGGAGGCCGCCGCGTCGGCGGCCTGGGCCTCGGGAGCGGGTGAGTAGACCAGGGCGGCGAGTACCGGGGTCCCGGCGAGCAGGACGACGGCGCGCCGCAGCCAGCGTCGCCGGGCAGGAGCGGGCGCCCCCTGGATGTCTGCCGCCTCGGCCACGCGCTCGCCCGTCCCTCGAAGTGTCAGTGGTCGTCGTTTGTGCGTCTACGCATGGTAACGAGGCCCGCTGTGCGCGAGTGCCGCGCCTTGCTCCACATGATCGGGTCCCGCCCGGAGTGTCCGGGAGCCGGGGTGGCCACAAACGGGGAGGCTCCCGGCGGGCCGGGCACGTACCCTTTTCTGTTGTGCCGAACGCCATGGAAGACCACCCCAGTGTCCTGAGTCAGGGACAGTCCCTCGCAGTGAGCGAACTGCTGCGGGTAGCCCCTGTCGCCGACGAGCTCGGCCGCCGTTTCCAGCAGGCGGGATTCCGCCTCGCCCTGGTCGGCGGGTCCGTCCGCGACGCGCTGCTCGGTCGGCTCGGCAACGACCTCGACTTCACCACGGACGCCCGTCCCGAGGACGTCCTCAAGATCGTCAGGCCGTGGGCCGACTCGGTGTGGGACGTGGGCATCGCCTTCGGCACGGTCGGAGTGCAGAAGGCGGCCCGGGTGGAAGGCGCCGATCGAAGCTTCCAGATCGAGGTGACCACGTACCGCTCGGAGTCCTACGACCGGACCTCGCGCAAGCCGGAGGTCTCCTACGGCGACTCGATCGAGGAAGACCTCGTCCGCCGCGACTTCACGGTGAACGCGATGGCCGTCGCGCTCCCCGAGAAGGAGTTCGTGGACCCCCACGGCGGCCTGGAGGACCTCAGGGCAGGCGTGCTGCGCACACCCGGGACCCCGGAGGACTCCTTCTCCGACGACCCGCTGCGGATGCTGCGGGCAGCCCGTTTCGCCGCCCAGCTCGATTTCGAGGTCGCCCCCGAGGTCGTGGCGGCGATGACGGAGATGTCCGGCCGCATCGAGATCGTCTCGGCGGAGCGGGTGCAGGGCGAGCTGAACAAGCTGCTGCTGTCCGCGCACCCGCGCAAGGGCCTGGGCCTCCTCGTGGACACCGGGCTGGCCGAGCACGTGTTGCCCGAGCTGCCGGCGCTGCGGCTGGAGAGTGACGAGCACCACCGGCACAAGGACGTCTACGACCACTCGCTGATCGTTCTGGAGCAGGCGATCGCCCTCGAGGAGGACGGCCCGGACCTGGTACTGCGGCTCGCCGCCCTGCTGCACGACATCGGCAAGCCCCGCACCCGGCGGTTCGAGAGCGACGGGCGGGTCTCCTTCCACCACCACGAGATGGTGGGCGCGAAGATGACCAAGAAGCGCATGACCGCGCTGAAGTACTCCAACGACATGGTCAAGGACGTGGCCCGGCTGGTGGAGCTGCACCTGCGCTTCCACGGCTACGGCGACGGGGAGTGGACCGACTCGGCGGTGCGCCGCTACGTCCGTGACGCCGGGCCGCTGCTGGAGCGCCTGCACAAGCTGACCCGTTCCGACTGCACCACGCGCAACAAGCGCAAGGCGAATGCCCTCTCCCGCACCTACGACGGGCTGGAGGAGCGCATCGCCCAGTTGCAGGAGCAGGAGGAGCTGGACGCGATCAGGCCCGACCTGGACGGCAACGAGATCATGCGGGTCCTGGACGTCGGCCCCGGGCCCGTGATCGGCAAGGCCTACGCGTTCCTGCTGGAGCTGCGGCTGGAGAACGGACCCATGGGGGCGGACGCTGCCGCCGCCGCCCTGAAGGAGTGGTGGACCGCGCAGAACTGAGGCGGATCCTTGGCGGTGACCGGCGATGTTTCACGTGAAACATCGCCGGTCACCGACCGGTCACCGCTGTCGAGAGCGGTGACCGCAGCCGGATCAGGGGGAT
>NZ_JBEXOV010000021.1:0-64495 GCF_040611715.1 Streptomyces sp. NPDC006544
GGCGTGGACGCCGTCTTCGACCACGTCGGAGGCCGCAGCGTCGTCGATTCCTGGCACCTGCTCGCGCCGGTCCGTCGGACCCGGGGGACGCACCGTCAGTCGCCGCCTCCCCCGCAGCCTCCGCCGCAACCGTGCCCTCCGCCTCCGCCGCCGCAGGACGAGTCGCCTCCCCCGCAGCCTCCCCCGCCGCCGTCACTCCACGAGCCCCTGCGCCGCCGCTTGCGGGACGACCCCCCGCCCTTGGTCCTCGCCCCCAGCACGATCAGCACGACGAGGCCGAATCCCACGATCACCAGGAATTCCATGTCCCCTGCCCCCGTTCCCCGTACGGTTCCGGTCCGGTCCGGTCCGGACCGGTCCGTGCCAAGGAGATCCCCCGTCCGTTCCCCGGAGCAACCCCACTTGAGGAACTCCAGAGCTTCGGTCGCCGACGCCGGCCGGGGGCCTCACCCACCACGCCCGGCGGCCTGCCCGGTAGGGGGCAAGGCCGTCTTCCCACAGACCCGCGTGTGCGAGGAGGATGGGACGGAGCGACGCCGACGAAGGAGAAGCTCATGAAGGCACGTACCGTGCGTTCCCTGCTCGTGGCCGGGACGGTCGTACTGGCCACGTTCGGCGCGCCGGCGTCGGCTCAGGCCCTGCCCGCGTGTCCGAGCAACGCCATCTGTCTGTGGCGGTATCAGGACGGTACCGGTGACGCGTACGTGTGGCGCGGCGGATACGTGAACCTCCCCGCCGCGTTCGTGGACCACGTCGGCTCGTTCCGGGCCAACAGGACCGGCGCCTTCATCGACTGGGCGACCGGCAAGGACTGCCGTCCGGTCCGGGTCGGCGACTACGCCTCCAACTACCAGGGGCGCTTCGGCGGGAAGATGGACGCGGTGGGCGACAACTGCTGACCGGCCGCGCTGCCGCCGGGAATTCCCCGCCAGGACGCTCCCCCACGGCGCACGGACGGAACACGAACGGGCGCCCGCTCACAGGAGCGGGCGCCCTGGGCCCTGGTCCCCCGGGTCTGGTGCGCGGGTCCCGGGTGCCGGGTCCCAAGTCGCCAGAAGACGCGCTAGTTGAGCGGTTCCAGCGTCATGAAGGCCTCTTGCGGGTTGCGGTGGAAGTCGGCGCCGCTGAGGCCTTCATGACGCCGGCCGGGATTCCACCCGTCTCGATGCCGTGACCGGGCGAGAGCGCTCGGAGCGGCGTGCCGTCGGGCCGGTTCTGGATCAGTCCGCCCCAGCCGGCAGAACGCAACTGGCCGTCCCGAGCTGTTGCGGAAAGCGGGGCAACGCCGCCCTGTACGGCATCGGGCAGGATGCACCCGTGGACAAGACGTGGGAACTGGTGACGAGGGCGGCCGCGCTGGCCGGACGCGACGGTCGGCGGATCCTCGGCATCGCCGGGCCACCGGGGGCCGGAAAGTCGACCCTGGCCGCCCGGCTCGCCGACGCGCTCGGGCCGCGCACCGCCGTGGTCGTCCCGATGGACGGCTTCCATCTCGCGCGGACCGAACTGGCCCGGCTGGGGCTGGCCGACCGCAAGGGCGCTCCGGACACCTTCGACGCCGCCGGATACGTCTCCCTGCTGCGCCGGCTTCGCGCACCCGGCGAAGCGACCGTGTACGCGCCCGCCTTCGACCGTTCCCTCGACGAACCGATCGCGGGCAGCGTTCCCGTCGCCCCGGCCGTGCCGCTGGTGATCACCGAGGGGAACTACCTGCTGCACGACGCGGGAGAGTGGGCGGCGGTACGGCCGCTGCTGGACGAGGCCTGGTACCTCGCCCCGGACGAGGCGCTGCGCGTCGCGCGCCTGGTCGACCGGCACGTACGCCACGGCAAGGACCCGGCGTACGCGCGTGCGTGGGTGGCGCGCTCGGACGAGGCCAACGCACGGCTCGTCGCCCCGGGCCGCGACAGGGCGGATCTCGTGATCGACACGGGCTGACCGCGCGCGGGACCGCCCCGGCGGGGCCGGGGCGGTATGACGTCTCCGGTCAGTACACCAGCTTGTAGCTCACGTCCTTGGGGACCGGGTGCGGCGCGGTGTCGGTGTAGAGCAGCCGGATCGTCGTGAAGCGCTGGACGTCGGGGTGCTCGGGCCAGGCCTGCGGGTGGCTCAAGGTCACCGTGACCGGGTAGGCGCGGAACCGGCCGGCCGCGCAGTACGGCACGCAGTCGTTCACCATGTCGGTTCCGGTGGCCGTGGCGGTCTTCGCGCCCCACGTGTTCCAGCGGAGTCCGACGAGCCGGTTGTTCCCGTCCCCGCAAGCCAGGATGTACTCCGCGGGGCGCATCTGCGCCTGGGAGGAGCAGTCGACGACCACGACCGGATCCGCGCTCGGGGCCGATGGCGTTGCGCCGGTCCGCCCGGTGTGCGCGGACGCCGGGATCACGGCGGCCGTCACGGCCACCGCCGTGCACAGAAGGGTGGTCAGTCGCGCCCGCGCCTTGCACTGCGATGTGCGTGCGGGGCGGCCAGCTGATGAAACGTCCACGAAGAACCCTCCTCGCCGCTCTGCCCGCGGCCGGCACAGCCGCCTCACCCAGCTTCCCCCATGTGTGTGGTCCTCGCACCCGCTGGGAACGGGAGCGAGGACCGGGGGGCGAGGGCGGGGGCCGGGGGGCGTACGCCGTTGCGCTCAGCGACAGGACTGACCGGCAGGCGCGGCCGCCGCGATCTCCGGGACCACCGGGACCACCGGGACCACCGGGACCACCGGAGTCACTTGCGCAGCAGGGCGCAGACGAAGTCCTCCTGGACGTCCCGGACCTGCGCGAGGAGGTCGGGGTTGCTGGTGAGAGCCGTCTGCGTGGTGATGGAGAAGGTCAGCGAGCGCCGGCCGTCCGCCGTGGCCGCCGCCAGCTGCGTGTAGCCCGGCGTGTTGCCCGTGTGGCCGTACACCACTCCGCAGCGCGTGGTGTAGCGGTAGATCCCCAGGCCCGCCTCGCTGCGACCGGGTCCCGGGGGCTGGGACAGGGCGCCGGGGATGAAGGTGAACTGCTGCCGCCTGGTGCGGTCCGAGACGAGCGCGCCGCCCGCGTATCCCCGGATGAACGCGGTCAGGTCCTTCGGCGTCGAGACGATGCCCCCGGCGGCCCAGGCTCCCGAGGCGCCCACGGCTTCACTGACGTCGACGGGCTCGGAGGGCGGATCGACCTGGTAGCCGTGGAGGAAGGGCACGGGCAGCCGGTATCCCTGGGGCAGGCTCGTGGCGTCCATGCCCAACGGCCCGTAGACGAGCTCGCGCAGCAGCGCCTCGTACCGGTGCCCGGTGGCGGCCTCGGCCATGAGCGCGACGGCGATGTTGTCGGAGTTGGAGTACTGGTAGCGGCTGCCCGGCCGGAACTCCAGGTCCTCGTCGGCGACGAACTCCAGCAGGCGCCGGGAATCGAAACGGTGGCGGGGGTCCTCGGAGATGATGTCGACGAACCCCGGGGAGGCGGAGTAGTCGGGCAGCCCGCTCGTGTGGTGGAGCAGTTGGCGCAACGTCACGTGGTGCCACGCGGCCGGCTGACCTGGCAGCACCTCGCCGATCGTGTCGTCCAGGTGAAGCCGGCCGCGGTCGACGAGCCGCAGGGCCACCGCTCCGCTGAAGGCCTTGGCGACACTGGCGATCCGCATGTGGTCGCTCACCTTCGGCGGACGGCCGCTCTCCACGTCGGCCACGCCCGCCCGGTAGACGTCCGTGCGGTCGCCGTCGCGCAGCACGGCGATGACCCCCGGGGGCCCGTCCGGCCTGGCCACCAGCTCCCGCAGCTCCTGGCGGAGGGAGGCGCCGGGCGGCGGAACGAAGTCCGCTCCGGCCTGTGCGGGCTGCACCGTGGCGCCGAGCACGGCGCCGCACGCCGCGGTGGCGGCCGCGAGGCGCAGCGACGAGCGGATCCGGCCGGTGCGGCCGTACGGGCTTCGGAACACGGTGGTACCTCCCGGGGAGACGGAGCGCGGTGGCCCACGATGGCAGGAGCCCCGCCGATGCCCACGGCGACACGGCCGCGCGCCGGTCGGCCGTGGCCCGTCCGGCCCCGGTCGCCGCAGGCGTTCCCGGGCGCGTGGAGGCTACGCAAAGGTGACCCCGGAGGCCTTGACGGCACAGTTGTGAGCGTTAACACTCGTGTCACACCAGGCCGGAGCAATGCGGTCCGGCCGTGCACCCCGGGCGGCCGGCGCCAGCCCCCGCCGCCCGGGAACCGTCCCTGGGAACCCGCCCTGGGCCCCGCCCGGCCGCCCGGGCGGGGCCCCTCATCGCGCCGTGCCCCGGCGCCCCACTGGAGGAAACGTGCGAAGGATCTCGACAGGCATGGTCGTGGCAGTGCTGGGGCTGACCCTCGCGGCCTGCGGGCAGAGCGCCAACGGCGTCGGGGACGACGCGGTCGCAGGCGACGCCAAGGGGGGCCTGGTCGGGATAGCCATGCCGACCAAGTCCTCCGAGCGCTGGATCAACGACGGCGCCAACATGGTCAAGCAGTTCCAGGCCAAGGGTTACAAGACGGACCTGCAGTTCGGCGACAACGTTGTCGAGAATCAGGTCGCCCAGGTCGAGAACATGATCACCAAGGGCGCCAAGCTGCTGGTGATCGCTCCCATCGACGGCTCCTCGCTCAGCGACGTGCTGCAGAAGGCGGCCGACGCGAAGATCCGGGTCATCTCCTACGACCGCCTGATCCGCGGCACCGGGAACGTCGACTACTACGCCACCTTCGACAACTACAAGGTCGGCGTCCTGCAGGCCACGTACATCGCCGACCGGCTCGGCCTCCAGGACGGCAAGGGCCCCTTCAACATCGAGCTCTTCGCCGGTTCACCGGACGACAACAACGCCGGGTTCTTCTACCAGGGCGCCATGAGCGTACTGAAGCCCCACATCGACGCCGGGCGGCTCGTCGTCAAGAGCGGCCAGACGGAATTCGCCCAGGCGGCCACCCTGCGCTGGGACGGCGGCGTGGCCCAGTCCCGGATGGACAACCTGCTCAGCAAGGCCTACTCGTCCGCCACCCTCGACGCGGTGCTCTCGCCCTACGACGGCATCTCGATCGGCGTCGTGTCGTCCCTCAAGGGAGTCGGCTACGGCAGCGCGGGCAAGCCGCTGCCCCTCGTCACCGGTCAGGACGCCGAGCTCGCCTCCGTGAAGTCCATCATCGCGGGCGAGCAGACGCAGACCGTGTACAAGGACACGCGCGAACTCGCCAAGGTGGCCGTGCAGATGGGCGACGCCGTACTCACCGGCCGGCAGCCCGAGGTCAACGACACCAAGCAGTACGACAACGGCGTGAAGATCGTGCCCGCCTACCTGCTGCAGCCGGTCAGCGTCGACAAGGAGAACTACCAGAAGCTGCTCGTCGACTCCGGGCAGTACACCGCCGACCAGCTGAAGTAGCCACCACCGGGCCCACCCACCGGGGCCGAAGAACCGGTGATGCGGCGCCGCCCGACCGGCCCGCCGCATCACCCCAGTCGAACGGACTCACCACCATGGCCGGACCCGTCCTCGAGATGCGTTCGATCAGCAAGTCCTTCCCGGGCGTCAAGGCACTGTCGGACGTCAACCTGACCGTCGCCGCCGGCGAGGTCCACGCCATCTGCGGCGAGAACGGGGCGGGCAAGTCCACCCTGATGAAGGTGCTCAGCGGCGTGCACCCGCACGGTTCCTACGATGGCGAGATCCGGTTCCAGGGCGAACCGTGCGCCTTCGGCGACATCCGGGCCAGCGAGCGCCGTGGCATCGTGATCATCCATCAGGAACTGGCGCTCATCCCCTACTTGTCGATCGCCGAGAACATCTTCCTCGGCAACGAGCACGCCACGCGCGGATTCATCAGCTGGCACCGGACGCTCACCCACGCACAGGCCCTGCTCGAACGCGTAGGGCTGCCCGACCCCCCGCAGACCCGGGTCGCGGACATAGGTGTGGGCAAGCAGCAGCTCGTCGAGATCGCCAAGGCCCTCGCCAAGGAGGTCAAGCTGCTGATCCTGGACGAGCCGACGGCCGCGCTCAACGACGAGGACAGCCGCAAACTGCTGGACCTCATCCTCGAGCTCAAGGCCCAGGGCATCGCCTGCATCATCATCTCCCACAAGCTGAACGAGATCGCCCGCGTCGCCGACGCCGTCACCATCCTGCGCGACGGCCGCACCATCGAGACCGTCTCCGTGAAGGCCGAGGGGATCTCCGAGGACCGCATCATCCGCGGGATGGTCGGCCGCGACCTGGAGCACCGCTATCCCGAGCGCACCCCGGACATCGGCGAGGTCGCGCTGACGATCGAGGACTGGACCGTCCTGCACCCCATCGACGTGCACCGCAAGGTGGTCGACGGAGCCTCGCTCACGGTCCGGCGCGGCGAGATCGTCGGCATGGCGGGCCTGATGGGTGCGGGCCGGACCGAGCTGGCGATGAGCGTCTTCGGCCGTTCCTACGGACGCCGCACCAGCGGCCGGGTGCTGCTCGACGGCAAGGAGATCCGTACGCGTACGGTCCCCGAGGCGATCGCCCACGGGCTCGCCTACGTCACGGAGGACCGCAAGCACTACGGACTCGACCTCGCCGACGACATCCGCCGCAACATCTCGCTGGCCGCGCTCGGCAAGGTCTCCCGCCGGGGCTGGGTGAACCACCACGAGGAGACCCGCGTCGCGGAGAGGTTCCGCGGCACCATGAACATCAAGGCGCCCTCGGTGTTCGCGGAGACCGGCAAGCTCAGCGGCGGAAACCAGCAGAAGGTCGTCCTCAGCAAGTGGATCTTCTCCGAGCCCGAGGTGCTCATCCTCGACGAACCCACCCGCGGCATCGACATCGGCGCGAAGGCCGAGATCTACGCGGTGATCGCCGAGCTCGCGTCCCAGGGCAAGGCCGTCCTGGTGATCTCCTCCGAACTGCCGGAGCTGCTCGGCCTGTGCGACCGCATCTACACCATGGCCGAAGGCCGCGTCACCGGTGAGACGCACCGGGCGGACGCGACCCAGGAATCCCTCATGCGCCTCATGACCGTGGGCGCGGCAACCCAGAACGAGCAGGTGTGAGCATGACCCAGATCCAGAGCCCCGTGAGCCGGGCCGGGGGCGGCGCCCCCGGCGGGGAGAAGGGCGACCGTGGGCCCGACGGCCCGCGCGGTCTCGTCGTACAGCTCCTGCGCGGCAACATCCGGCAGTACGGCATGCTGGTCGCCCTGGCGCTGATCATCGTGCTGTTCCAGATCTGGACCGACGGAACCCTGCTCAAGCCGCTCAACGTCACGAACCTGATTCAGCAGAACGGCTACATCCTCATCCTGGCCATCGGGATGATGATCGTCATCATCGCCGGCCACATCGACCTGTCGGTGGGGTCCCTGGCGGCCTTCGTCGGAGCCGCGGCCGCGGTGATGATGGTGCACCACGACGTCCCCTGGCCCGTGACCGCCGTCGCCGCGCTCCTCATCGGGGCCGCCGCCGGAGCCTGGCAGGGCTTCTGGATCGCCTACGTGGGCATCCCGTCGTTCATCGTGACCCTGGCGGGGATGCTGCTCTTCCGCGGCGGGACGCAGATCCTGCTCCAGGGCCAGTCGGTGGCCCCCTTCCCACAGGGCTTCCGTCAGATCAGCGGCGGCTTCCTGCCTGAGGCGGGCCCGCACACGAACTACCACAACCTCACCCTGCTGCTCGGCTTCGGCGTGCTCGCGCTGGCCGTCGTGCAGGAGGTCCGCGGCCGCCGCCAGGCCGCCTCCTACGGGCTGCGGCTGCTGCCCATGGGCTTCTTCCTCGCCAAGCTGGCGGCGATCACCACCGCGGTGACGGTCTTCACCCTGCTGCTCGCGAGCTACCACGGCTTCCCGATCGTGCTGCTCATCCTCGGCGTGCTGCTGGTCGCCTTCGGCTACGTGATGCGCAACTCCGTCCTGGGCCGCCACACGTACGCCATCGGCGGCAACGAGCCCGCCGCCCGGCTGTCGGGCGTCAAGAGCAAGCGGATCGTCTTCCTCGCCTTCGTCAACATGGGCGTCCTGGCGGCGCTGGCCGGCCTGGTCTTCGCCGCGCGCCTCAACGCGGGTACGCCCCAGGCGGGCATCAACTTCGAGTTGGAGGCGATCGCGGCGGCCTTCATCGGCGGCGCCTCGGCGTCCGGCGGGGTCGGCACCGTACTCGGCGCGATCATCGGCGGCCTCGTCCTGGGCGTGCTGAACAACGGCATGTCGCTCGTCGGCATAGGCACCGACTACCAGCAGGTCATCAAGGGCCTCGTGCTGCTGGCCGCGGTCGGCTTCGACGTGTGGAACAAGCGCAAGGCCGGCTCCTGAAGAACGCTCGCGGCGGCGGTGCGCGGCGCCCCGGCCGCCGCGCACACGCCGCGCGCGAGGTGTTCAATGAGATCGAGAGCGCCGTCGATCCCTGCCGGAGTGAGAAATCAGTGAGCGACAACGGCCCGGGAGAACCCGTCGCAGCAGCGGGCTTCCCCACGGCTGTTCTGGTGCTCGACGCCGGCGGCAGGATCCTGACCGGAACGCGGCAGGCGGCGGCCCTCCTGGGCGTTCCTGAGCTCGGCCGTGCCGGAACCGGTCAGCTCGGCGGGGAAGGGCTCTTCGAGGACGTCGGCCTGTGGGCCCGCCTCGTCTCCGGTGCCGTCGGTGGTCCCCGGCGCGGCGCCCGTGCGCGTCTGCGGCGGCCGGACGGCGGGCAGCTGGTGGCCGACGTCGACATCATCGCCCTCATGGAGGGCTCGTCGGCGCGGTTCCTGCTGCGCCTGCGGCCGGCGGATCCGGCCGATCGCGCACCGGTCACCGTCGCCGCAGACGTACGCCGCCCGCCACCGGCGCCGCCGGAGGACCAGCGCGCCGCGGAACGGCAGGCGCTGGTCAACGCGGCCACCGCGGGGATCGGCAGCTCCCTGGACATGGTGCGCGACGCCGAACAGCTGATGGACGTCCTCGTCCCCGCCTTCGCCGACCTCGCGGCCGTCGATCTCACCGAGCCCGTCCTGCTCGGCGACGAGCCGCAAGAGCTCGTCACCGAAGCGCCCATGCGGCGCGTCGCCGTGCGGGCCGCCGACGGGCGGTGGCCGCCCGAGAGCCACCCCGTGGGGGACACCATCCGGCTCGGCGACGTCGAGAGCGCCCACCTGCGCGAGGGCTCGGCGTTCTTCCTCCCCGACCTGACCGCTCTGCGCGCGGTGCTCGCCGGAGAGGAGGAGCGCGTACGGCTGATCCTTCCGTCCCGGGCCGCCTCCCTCATGCTGGTCCCCCTGAGCGCACGCGGCGCGGTGCTCGGCGCCCTGGTCCTGTGGCGTACGGCGGAGCGCCGCGCCTTCGACCAGGAGGACGCCGACCTCGCCGAGGTGATCGGCTCCCGGGCCTCGCTCAGCATGGACAACGCCCGGCGCTACACCCGTGAGCGCCGTACCACGGACGCCCTGCAGCGCAGCCTCCTGCCCAGGCCGGTCATGGACGTCACCGGCGCCGAGACCTCCGGTGTCCACGTACCCGCCGCCGCGTCCTCGGCCGGTGGGGGCAGTTGGTTCGACGTCATCCGGCTCCCCTCGGCTCGCCTCGCGTTCGTCATGGGCACGGTCGAGGGCCGTGGCCTCGACGCCACGGCCGCGATGGGGCGACTGCGATCGGCGGTGCAGACCCTGGCCGATCTCGACCTCGCTCCGGACGAGCTCCTGGCCCACCTCGACGACCTCGTCGTGCGTTTCATCGGGGACGACGACCGCCAGGAACCGGCGACGGACGCACCCAGCGCGCTGACCGGCGCCACGTGTCTCTACGCCACGTACGATCCGGTGTCCCGTACCTGCGTGCTCGCCGGCGCCGGCCACGCTCCGCCCGTGCTGGTCGCCGAGGAAGGCGCCGAGGCCGGCACGGTGTCCTACCGCCCGGGTCCCGTCCTGGGCACCGGCGGGCAGCCGTTCGCATCGGCGGAACTGCGCCTGGGGCCCGGCGACGTGCTCGTCTTCTGCGGCGGCGCGCTCGCCAAGGGAACCGACCGCTCCGAACGGCAGCGGGCGGTGATCGGGGAAGGGGCCCGGGAGGGCGTCGAGCGCGGGCTGCCGGTCACCGAGATCGCGCGCGGCATCCTGGACACCCTGGTGGGAGAGCCTTCGCACGAGGACCTCACGCTGCTCGTGGTGCGGGTCAGGGAGGTCCCGCCGGAGGCCACCGCCGCGTGGGAACTGGCCGCCGACCCCTCCCTCGTCGCACGGGCCCGCACGCTCGTCGCGGACCAGCTGACCGCGTGGGGGCTGGACGACCTCGTCTTCACGACGGAACTGATCGTCAGCGAGCTGGTCACGAACTCCATCCGGTACGCGGGCGGTCCGGTCGGCGTGCGGCTGATCAAGGACCGGGTACTGATCTGCGAGGTCTCCGACCCGAGCCAGATCCAGCCGCACCTGCGCCGGGCACAGCTCACCGACGAGGGCGGGCGCGGCCTGTTCCTCGTCGCGCAGCTCACCCGCCGCTGGGGCGGCCGGTACACGGCGGCCGGCAAGACCATCTGGACGGAACAGCCCCTGGACGGCGGGGGCTGACGGCCCACGACCGCGCCCACCACCACGGCGGGCGCGGTGCCGACGGGCGCGGTGCCGACGGGCCTCAGGCGTCGGCGGACCTCAGGCGTCGGCGGGCCTCGGGTGTCGGCGGGCCTCAGGTGTCGGGGGCCTCGGGTGTCGGGGGCCTCGGGTGTCGGGCGTCAGAAGCCCTGCGCCAGCCGGTGGTAGGCCTGGTTCCAGCGGATCTCCTGCGTGAACCGGCGGATGCCCGTGTCGCCGTCGATGACCAGCAGCTCCGTGCCGAGCATGTCGGCGAGGTCGTCCAGTTCCCCGGTGCCCACGGCGCTGGACAGCACGGTGTGGTGCGGCGCCCCGGCGATCAGCCAGGCTTCGGTGGAGGTCCGCAGGTCGGGCCGGGGCCGCCACACGGCGCGGGCCACGGGCAGGTTCGGCAGCGGCTCGGCGGGCCCGACCACGTCGATCTCGTTGGCGACCAGGCGGAAGCGGTCCCCCAGGTCGGCGAGCCCGACGACCACCGCGGGGCCGGTGTGCGCGTCGAAGACCAGGCGGACGGGATCCTCCCGGCCGCCGATCCCCAGCGGGTGGATCTCGCAGGAAGCGACCGCGGCGGCGATGGTCGGGCAGACCTCCAGCATGTGCGCGCCGAGGATCAGTTCCCTGCCCGGTTCCAGGTGGTAGGTGTAGTCCTCCATGAAGGACACCCCGCCCGGCAGCCCCTCGGACATCACCTTGAGCGTGCGCAGCAGGACCGAGGTCTTCCAGTCGCCCTCGCCTCCGAACCCGTACCCGTCGGCCATCAGCCGCTGCACGGCCAGTCCCGGCAGCTGCCGCAGTCCCCCGAGATCCTCGAAGTTCGTGGTGAAGGCGCGGAAGCCGCCCGCCGTCAGGAAGGCCCGCATGCCCAGCTCGATGCGCGCGGCGTAGCGGAGCGAGGCGTGGCGGTCCCCGTCGGCCCGCAGCTCGGGCGCCACCCGGTAGGTGTCCTCGTACTCCTTGACGAGCTCGGTGACATCCGCGTCCGAGGTGCCGTCGACGGCCTCGACGAGGTCGTTGACGCCGTAGGTGTTGACGGAGACGCCGAAGCGCAGCTGCGCCTCCACTTTGTCGCCCTCGGTGACGGCGACGTCCCGCATGTTGTCGCCGAAGCGGGCCAGCCTGAGGCCGCGCAGCTCGGCTCGTCCCGCGGCGGCGCGGGTCCAGGCGGCGATGCGGGCGGCCACGGTCGGGTCGCTGACGTGACCGGCGACGGTCTTGCGGGTGACGCCGATGCGGGACTGTATGTAGCCGAACTCCCTGTCTCCGTGGGCCGCTTGGTTGAGGTTCATGAAGTCCATGTCTATGGACGACCACGGCAGGGAAACGTTGGCCTGGGTGTGGAGGTGGAGGAGGGGCTTGCGCAGCGCGTCGAGGCCCGCGATCCACATCTTGGCCGGGGAGAACGTGTGCATCCAGGCGATGAGCCCGATGCAGGTGTCGTCGGAGTTCGCCTCCAGGCAGAGGCGGCGGATCGCCCCGGCGTCGGTGAGGACGGGCTTCCAGACGATCCGGACGGGGACGCCGGGGTCGCCCTGGAGGACCTCGGCGATCTGCTGGGACTGGCGGGCCACCTGGCGCAGGGTCTCGTCCCCGTAGAGGGACTGGCTGCCCGTCAGGAACCATACTTCGCGTTCTTCGAGTGATGTCACGGAGAGCTCCTCGCCGGTCAGCGCTGCTGGCCGTACACGTTCTGGTAGCGGTGGTTGAGCGCGTCGATGTCGCTCTGCGCGAGGGGCAGCGGCTCCCCGAGCTGTCGTGAGATGTGGACCGTGCGGGCGGCGTCCTCGCACATCACGGCGGCCTTGACCGCCGCCTCGGCGTCCTTGCCGACGGTGAAGACCCCGTGGCTCTTCATCAGGACGGCGGGTGACCGGTGTCCGCGCAGCGTCTCGACGATGCCCCTGCCTATGGAGTCGTCCCCGATCAGCGCGAAGGGGCCGACCGGGATCTCGGCCCCGAACTCGTCGGCCATGGCGGTCAGTACGCAGGGGACGGCCTCGCCGCGCGCCGCCCAGGCGCAGGCGTAGGTGGAATGGGTGTGCACCACCCCCGACACCTGCGGCATGTGCCGGTAGACGTAGGCGTGGGCGGCGGTGTCGGAGGAGGGGGCGTAGTCGCCTTCGACCACTTTCCCGTCCAGGTCGCAGACGATCATGCGCTCGGGGGTCAGGTCCTCGTAGGGGACGCCGCTGGGTTTGATCACCATCAGGTCCTCGCCCGGGACGCGGGCGGAGACGTTTCCGGCCGTCCAGACGACCAGGCCGTAGCGGACCAGTTCCTGGTGCAGGTCGCTGACCTCGCGGCGCAGCTGCTCGATCGGTGACGTCATGAGCGTTCAGGGCCTCTCGGTCGGGGAGGTCGAGGCAGTCGGGGAGGTCGGGGCGGTCGAGGCGGTCAGGGCCGCGTTGCGCAGGGCACGCAGCCGGTGCAGCTGCTTGTCGGGGCCGGTGCCGAAGTGGTCGTGAAGGGCGCGGTACTCCGCGTAGAGCGCGTCGTAGGCGTCGGCCCGCGCCGCGTCCGGCAGGTAGGCGGCCCGCTGGACCCGGCCCATGGCCGCGGAGGCGGTGCGGACGTCGGGGTGCGCGCCGGCGGCAACGGCGGCGTGGATGGCGGCGCCGAGGGCCGGGCCCTGGGCGGAGGCCGCGAGGGACACCGGCCTGCGCAGCACGTCGGCGTAGATCTGCATCAGCAGGGCGTTCTTCTTCAGGCCGCCGGTGACGATGAACTCGTGCACCGGGACCCCGCCCTGCTCCAGGGCGTCGACGATGGTGCGGGTGCCGAAGGCGGTGGCTTCCAGCAGGGCGCGGTAGATCTCCTCGGTCCGGGTCGCCAGGGTGAGGCCGACGATGACGCCGGAGAGGTGGTGGTCGACCAGGGTGGAGCGGTTGCCGTTCATCCAGTCGAGGGCGACCAGTCCGTGTCCGCCGACGGGCTGGTCGGCGCACTTGCGGGTCAGCAGTTGGTGCAGGTCCTCACCCCGGGCCTCGGCCTCGGCCTGGTAGCCGGCCGGGACGCCCTGGGCGAGCCACCAGGCGAAGATGTCGCCGACCGCGCTCTGTCCCGCCTCGTAGCCGTAGGCGCCTTCGACGATCCCGCCGTCCACGACGCCGCAGATCCCGGGCACGTCGGCGAGCACGGCGCCGTTCACCACGTGGCAGGTGGAGGTTCCCATGACCGCGAGCAGCCGGCCGTTCTCGACGGCCTGGGCCGCGGCGGCCGCGACGTGGGCGTCGACGTTGCCGACGGCGACCGCGATGCCCTCCGGCAGGCCCGTCCACGCGGCGGCACCGGCGGTCAGCGAGCCGGCCCGGGACCCCAGCGGGGAGAGCGGATGTTCCAGGCGGGTGCGGGCGAAGTCGCCGAAGTCCGGGTGCAGGGCGGCGAGGTACTCCTCGCTCGGGTACGTGCCGTCCTGGTGGATGCCCTTGTAGCCGGCGGTGCACGTGTTGCGGGTCTCGGAGCCGGTCAGCTGCCAGACGATCCAGTCGGCCGCCTCGATCCATCGCCCGGTCGCCGCGTACGTGTCCGGGTCCTCCTCCAGCACTTGCAGCGCCTTGGCGAACTGCCATTCGGCGGAGATCCTGCCGCCGTACCGGGCGATCCACGGCTCGGCGCGCAGGTGGGCGAGGCGGTTGATCCGGTCGGCCTGGTCCTGCGCGGCATGGTGCTTCCAGAGCTTGGGCCAGGCGTGGGGGCGGTGACCCAGCCCGGCCTCGCAGAGCGGCCTCCCGTCGCGGCGTACCGGCAGGACCGTGCAGGCGGTGAAGTCGGTCGCGATCCCGATGACGCGCGCAGGCTCGACGCCGGCGCGCGCGACGGCCTCCGGGACGGCGGTGCGGAGCACCTCGCGCCAGTCGTCCGGGTGCTGGAGCGCCCAGTCGGGCGGCAAGGGGGTCCCGCCGGCGGGCAGGTACCGGTCGATGACGCCGTGACGGTACGCGTGGACGGCGCTGGCGACCTCCTCGCCGTCGTTGCACGCGAACCACCACGGCGCGGCCGGACAGCGAGCCGAAGTCGACACCGACGACGTAGCGCACGGCGTCCTGGTCGACCGGGGAGCGGGACGAGGTCACGTTCACATCCTTCTGACGGGCCCTGCGCCCGGACTCACCGCCGGGCGACGGGAGCGACGGCCGGGCACGGTCGCCGCCGTGGGACTGATTGTTAACGCTCACAATCGGCCGGGGCAAGGGCTCGGGTCCACAGCGTTACCCAATCTTGACGTGGGGAGCCCGGGGTGCCGGAAGCAAGCAGGACGCCTCTGACCAGCGGCGATACGCGGAGACCGGGCGGTCCGTACCGGAGGCGGGCGGCGTCGCGGGAATCACAGCGGGAGCCGCGCGGAACGCGCTGCCCGGAGCGACCGGAGCGGCCCGAGCGCCCCGAGCGCCCCAAGCGCCCCGAGCGCCCCGAGCGCCCCGAGCGCCCGCAATGCTCGGCTCGGACCCGTGCGGGCTCAGCCGGCGGCCGCCGAGGACGCGGCCCGGGCCCGCACTCCGGGCTACCGCGGCGCGCGGCCCGAGCTGCGGCGCAGCACGATCTCCGTCGGCACCAGGACGTGCCTGCCCGGGGACTCCGGCGACCCCGCATGCTTCCCGTCGGCCGCACCACCCGTACGGCCGCTCCGGGTCACTTCGTCGACCAGCAGCTCCACCGCACGCCGGCCCAGTTCAGCGAAGTCCTGACGGACCGTCGTCAACGGCGGGGCGAAGTACCCGGCTTCGGATATGTCGTCGAAGCCGACCACGCTGATGTCCCCCGGGATGGCCCGGCCCGCTTCGTGGAGCGCGCGCAGCAGCCCCAGCGCCAGGTGGTCGTTGGCGCAGAACACCGCGGTGACGGCGAGGTCCGCGGCCAGCCGGAGGCCCGCCTGATAGCCGGCGCGGGCACTCCAGTCCCCCGGCTGGGCCTCGGGCACCGGGGCCCCGGCGTCCTCCAACGCCTTGCGCCACCCGGCCTGCCGGGTCGCGGTCTCGAGCCAGCCGGGCGGGCCGGCGATGTGGTGGACCGTGGTGTGCCCGAGGTCCAGCAGGTGGCGCGTGACGGCGTGGGCACCCGCCTCGTTGTCGACCGAGACCGTGGGCACGGGCGATCCGCCGCCGGCCCCCACCGCGACGACGGGCACCGCCGTGGACAGTTCGGCGACCGCGCTCACCGCCGGAGTCTGCGGCGCGATCACCACGATGCCTTCGACGCCCTGGTCCCGAAGCCGGTCCACGGCCTCCTGTACCGAGCGCGGGTCCAGTGACCGCAGGCTCGCCACGCTGACGAAGTACCCCGCGCCGCGCGCGGCCTGCTCGATGCCGTCCAGCATGGAGGCCGGTCCGTACAGGGCGCTGCCGAAACTGATCACGCCGAGCGTCTGGGACCGGCGGGTGACCAGGGCCCGCGCCGCCACGTTGGGGCGGTAGTCCAGCTCGCGAATGGCCGCGAGCACCCGCTCCCGCGTGCCGGGGCGCACGTGCGGCGCGCCGTTGAGGACCCGCGACACCGTCTGATGCGACACTCCGGCGACGCGCGCGACATCAGCCATCACAGGCTGGCGAGGCTCAGATTCTTCCGTACTTCCCGTTCCCACGGAGAGCCCTCTCGTCGACGAAGCCCGCGGCTGCTGACCCTGGGCGTGTGCGCGCACCGACACCACCGTGGCGCCCGCACCGGAGCACCACGAGCCCGAGTGTAATTGTTCGCGATCACAGGGCGCGGGCCCCGGTGGCGCGGCGAGATGGCCGCGATGGGCGCCCGCGCCGGCCCGGCGGCCCACCGCGGTGGCAGAACGCGGCTCAACCCTGCGGGGTGATGCGGAGGTTCCGCAGTTCGATCGTGGCGCCGTACCAGACCCGGACGAAAGCGCCCCCGTGCTCTTCGGCCTGTTGCGGCAGCGTGCCTTGTGCGACGGCTTGTCCGTCGGCGGTCAGGGCGTAGTGGGAGCCGCGCACGCTGACCGCGAGCCGGTGCCATCCGTTGTCGGTCGCCGCCAGGTACGTGGGTCCGGAATCCTTGGGGTAGTCCACATCCCGGTAGCCGTTGGGGTCGTACTGGATGCCGTGTCCTGTGACGGTGCCGTTCGCCACGACCGTGGTGCGTGCTGCCAGCCCCCAGCCTGATCCTGAGGCCAGTCTGCCGGCGCCCGAGGCCAGCCTGCCCTCCGCGGTCACCGTGTAGTCGGGTCCGGGAACCTGCGCGAAGTAGATGCCGCCCCAGTACAGGCCCCCGAAGCGGATGCAGACACCTCCGGGGTCCACGCCCGGACTGATGACGGTGCCGTTCAGTTCCGTCCAGCCGGCCGGCAGGTCGGCCGTGCCCTGTCCGGGGCACGGATTGGCGGACAGCGTGCTCGGGGCGGTGGCTCCTGCGGTTTCGCTCGGCGTGGCGGCGATGTGCGGGGAGCTCTGCTGCGCACCGGTGTGCCGGCTACCGGTGTTCAGCGTGACGAACGTGATGCCACCCGCGATGATCAGCAGCGCCAGCCCCGCCCCGGCCACCAGGAGTCTTACCCGTCGGCTCCGCTTCCCCGTGTCCTTCACCACCGCCGCTTCCGAACCCCCGGGCCGGGCCGGCGGCACCACCTGAGTGGGCGTGTACCGCATCCCGGTGGTGTGCCGCTCACCGGCCGCGACCCCCTCGAGCATGCGAAGCGTCTGATCAGCTGTCGGTCGGTCGTCCGGGTCCTTGCGCAGCAGTGCCTCGATCACCGGCGCGAGCGGGCCCGCGTTCCGTGGCTCGGGCAGCGGCTCGGCCACCACCGCCTGCAAGGTGCTCAGGGTCGAGGAACGACCGAACGGCGCCCTGCCCTCGACGGCGGCGTACAGCGTTGCGCCCAGCGCCCAGAGGTCGGATGCGGGACCGGGACGATGGCCCGAGGCCTGCTCCGGGGAGATGAAGTCGGGCGAACCGACGATGTCGCCCGTGCGGGTGAGGCCACTGCCGCCGTCGAAGAGCGCGATGCCGAAGTCGGTGAGCACCACGCGCCCGCCGCGCTCCAGCAGCACGTTGGCCGGCTTGACGTCACGGTGCAGCACTCCGAGCCGGTGGCTCTGCTCCAGGGCGGTCACCACCTGGATGCCCACCCTGGCCGCCTCGTGCGGCATCAGGGTGCCCTCGGTGGCGATGACGTCGGCCAGGGAGCCGCCGTCGACGAGTTCCATGACGATCCAGGGCCGGCCGTCCTCCTCCAGCACGTCGTGGACGACGACGACGCCGGGATGCTTGATCCGCGCCGCGGCTTGGGCCTCCTGCTTCATCCGGGAGTGCAGCGTGCTGCGCTCCCGGTCACTCACGCCGCTGATGCTCAGCTCCTTCACCGCCACCTCGCGGCCGAGGAGCTGGTCCCGTGCCCGCCAGACCGCACCCATACCGCCACGGCCGATGAGCTCGACCAGCAGATAGCGTCCGGCAAGGATCCGTTCCCGGCTCTCCCGGTCTCCGGTGTCCTTGCGGACCGGAGCGGGATCCGAACCTTCCGGCTCGGCACGAGCGTCAGGATGTGGACCATCAGGCGTGGTCACGATGCTCCCTCGTTGCTGTACTCCACACCGACCGCGTCCCCCGGCCGCCCCGCCTCCCTCCGGCCACGACGTGGCACGGTATCGGGGCGGCCCGCTGCGCTCGGTGCGTACGGAGTGCTGGTCGACGGACTGCGGCGATCAGGGAGTACGTCCAGTAGCGGCATCCCCGAAAGATCACGTCCGCACGGACCGGACGGGCTCGCTCTTCCTCTCCAATGTCCCTCCGACCACCGTCCGCCACCACTCGGGTCGGCTTCTCGAAGACACGGTCGCGTCACCCCGTACTCCTCGGGACTCGGCGGCATCGACGGGGTCGCCGTGACTCCCGACGGGACACAGGTCTACGTCGTCCAGACCACCATCGCCCCGGGTTGTACCGCATACCCGTCGCGGCCCCGGCGCACCCGCAGCGCTGGATCTGCGCCGACGCCCTCTCCCTGCTCGACCGACTGACCCTCGACAGCCGAGGCCGCCCGCTGATCGCTCACGCGATGCTCGGTGTCGGACACGGGTGGGGGCCGCACCGAGCCGAACCGGCTCGGCCGGACGGCGGGCCGGTCGACCACCCAGCGGGCACACCCCCCTGGAGACGGCGGCCATGACGGCACGTCATCGACCGTTCGCCACGGCGGCGTTGTCAGTGGTGGCCGATAGCGTCGGGGTGTTGGAAGGGCCGTTTCCCGACAGGAGTGGACGATGACCGAGAACCGTGAGCAGCCCGCGCTCCGGGTAGTACTGACCGATGTCGACACGCGCGTGGTGGAGGCCTGGCGGGCGGCGTTCGCGGACACTCCCGGCATCGAGATCCGCGAGGGCTCGATCCTCGACGAGGACGTCGACGCCTGGGTCACCCCGACCAACTCCCAGGGCCGCATGGACGGCGGGGTCGACGCCGTCATCAAAAGACACCTCGGAGCCGGCATCCAGCTGCGCGTGCAGCGGGCCATCCGCGACCGGTTCGCCGGAACCCTCCCGGTGGGCAGCGCCGTCTGCGTCCCGTCGGGTGCGACCGTCCCCCGGTACCTCATATCGACGCCGACCATGGTGCGGTCCTCGCAGGACGTCAGGGACACGCTGAACGTGGCCCTGGCGTGCGCCGCCGCGTTCCAGGCCGTCCACCGCCGGAATCGTCAGGTGCCGGGCAGCATCCGCTCCGTGGCGCTGGTCGGGATGGGCGCGCAGACCGGCCGGTTGCCGGCCCGGGTCTGCGCCAATTTGATGTGGACCGGCTACACGCTCTTCAACGAGCACCGGTTCGAGGACGACGACCAGCTGCGCGCCACGATCACGGCGCAGCTCGACGGCATCGCGAACGCGCCGGCCGCGGAGCGGGTGCGCGTCGTGCCGCCCAAAGGGCATTCCTCTCGCCGCTGATCCCGTCCACGCCGTCGGCCGTCTCGCCACCGGCCCTGTCGATCCCTCAGGTACGACGACCGGGAGCCCTTCCCCCATGAGTGACGCCACCACGCCGGCCCAGCCCGACGCGAACGACCCGCTGGCCCTCACCGAACTCTTCCAGGGTGGCGGTGAACCCTGGCTTCCGCTGCTGCGGCCCGTCATCGAGGCGCAGCCGGATGCCACCCGGTTCATCGGTCCGGGCCGCGGCCCGGAGATCGTCCCGGTCCGTGAGCTGACCTTCCAGGCGCTCAAGCCGAACCTGCCGCACCAGTGGAAGGTCGTGGTCTTCGGTCAGAATCCGTACCCGCGGCCGGAGAGCGCCACCGGCATAGCCATGTTCGACAACACCTTCAACGACTGGAAGGACAGCCAGTTCGGCAGGGTCGTCAGCATGCGCTGCGTCATCAAGGCGGCCGCGATGTGGAAGTACGGCATCGCCAGGAAGACGCCCATCGCCGACGTCCGCGCCCTGCTGGAGGAGCGGGACACGGTCCAGCCCCCGGAGTGGTTCCAGGCGATGCTCGCGCAGGGCGTGCTGCTGCTGAACGCCTCGCTCACGGCCAGCGGCGACGGGGCGATGGGCACCGACCGGCACACCGCCTTCTGGCGGCCCGTCGCCGAAGGGATCGTCGAGGGGATCCTCAAGGCCAAGCAGGACGCCGACGAGGAGGACCGCGGGGTCGTGTTCGCCTGGTGGGGGGCCCACGCCCGCAGCCTGAAGAAGGTGGTCCTGCGACTCCAGGAGAAGTACCCGGACGTCGAGGTCCGGCACATCGACCACGTCAACCCCGCCGCCCAGGGCGACGTCTTCTGCGAGGGCGACCACTTCGCCACGGTGAACGCGGCCCTCGCGTCGCTGGGCGTCGAGGGGATCGACTGGCTGCCCAGCAAGGGGTGGAACGAGGGGGCGGCGGGCGGCGGCAGCGTGGACGGGGACGTCGCGGCACGCATGGGGGCCTTCATCGCGTCGACCATGGAACTGCACCAGCTGTACCTGGAGCGGCTCACCAGCGTCAAGGACGAGGGCCTCGTCCTCCCGGCGATCACCGGCGTGTTCGACACACCGCTGATGGACTTCCGGAACGCCGTCGCCCCGGTCGCCGAGGTGCTGTCCGGGCTCGGCCGGCACATCGACCGGTCCCACGAGTTCGGCAAGCGCCGGGCGGACGAGGCCTCCGACGACGGGACGGCCGGCCGCGTGTCCGCCGACGCCATCGCCGCGCTGTACCTCTACACCTGCGAGTCCGCCTTCTACCGCGAGATCAACGCCGTCCTGCGCTCCCCGGACCGAACCAAGGTCGTGCCCTACCTCCCGTACCTGCGGCTGCTGTTCTCGGCGGTCTCGGCACTGCCCGCCCACACCCGGCCGCTCTGGCGCGGTGTGTCGCTGGACCTGCGGGCGCAGTACCCGCTCGGGCAGACGGTGGCCTGGTGGGGCGTGTCCTCGTGCACCTCCGAGCTGAGCGTGGCCCGGTCCTTCCTGGGGAGCCGCGGCAAGCGGACGCTCTTCGAGGTGACGCCCGCCAGGGCGGTGGGCATCCGGAGCTTCTCCGCCTTCACCGGCGAGGAGGAATACATCCTCGCGCCGGGCACCCAGTTCAAGGTGACGGACGTGAGGACCGAGCGCGGCGGCCTGTGCACGGTCAAGCTGACCGAAGAGGATGCCACCTCCCTGGTCTCCTGACCGCCCGCCGGGCCGCTTCGGCCGGCCGTCAGAGGGCGGCGGCCCGGCGCCTGCCCCGTTGGCGGCGCGGGTACGGGAAGAGGCGCGGCGAGCGTTTGGCCGCCACGTCCTCGACCCACCCGAAGGCGAGCACCAGCAGGCCGAGCAGCAGGACGGCCACCAGCAGGGTGAACCAGGGGCTGGCCAGCAGCCACTGGAAGTGCGCGTAGAAGAAGTGGACGGTCCAGAGGGGGTCGATCAGCGGGACGGCGACCACCAGCGCGGCCTCGTGCCACAGGTAGACGCTGACCGCGCGTCCGTTGAGCAGACTGACCAGTCCGTTCCAGCGTTCCAGTGGCTTGGGCCACCGCTCCCAGGACGGGCTGACGTGCAGCAGGACGGCGACGAAGCCGAGGGACCACAGGGCCTGGGCGATCGGCCAGGACTCGATGTCGGTGGCCTCGCTCGGATCGACCGGCCGGGTCTGCAGGTACCAGAGGCCGGCCACCATGATCAGGGGCGCGATGGACGGCAGTACGTACTGCGGGATCTTCTTGAGCAGCCCCTCCTGATGGGCCATGCCGAGGATCCAGCAGGCGCCGAAGGTGGCGAAGTCGTTGGCGGTCTCCCAGACCCGGCTGTAGATGAACTCCTGGTCGGCGAAGAACGCGTTCATGACGATCACCATCACCAGGGGCGCGGCCAGCGTCACCTTCGGAAGTCGTCGCAGCGCCCGCAGCATCAGCGGCGAGAGCAGGACGTACCACAGATAGGCGCGGAGGTACCAGAGCGGGACGGTGATCTGCGCGGCCCAGGTGTGTTCCACATGGTGGTGGAAGCCGGGCAGTTCGTCCGCGTACGGCGGGGTGCTCAGCGGGAGGACCCACAACGCCAGCTTGGCCCACCACCAGGTGGGGTGGCCCTCGGAGTCGGGGCCCCAGCCGTCGAGGATCTGGAGGGTGATCATGATGGCGCCGAACAGCCACATCGGCGGGAGCAGCCGGCGCAGTCGGCCGCGGATCACGCCGGGAGCGGGACGGCTGAGCGAGCGGGTCATCAGCGAGCCGGCCAGCGCGAACATCACGCCCATCGACGGGAAGGCGAGGGGAAGCCAGAACCAGCCGAAGTTGTGGTAGAGCACCACGCGGACCAGCGCCAGCGCGCGCAGCAGGTCGAGATAGCGGTCCCGGCCGCCCTTGCGCGCGGACGGTGCCCCCGGCTCCGGCTCCGGTTCCGGCTCGCGCCCGGGCACCTGCTCCTGGCGCAGCGCGGCGGGGATTCTCAGCTGGACGGTGTCGTGACCGCGCCCGAGGTCGATGGATGCGGTCACGGTCAGGCCTCCACGGGTACGGCGACTTCGCCGGTGCGCCGGAGCTTCTGCCAGCGCAGCCGGCCGCCGGTCATCGCGGTGATCGCGGACTGCAACAGGACGATGTACATCAGCTGCCGGTAGACCAGTTGCTGGATCGGAAGGCTGATCAGGTGCCAGGGCTTCTCGCGGTCGAGCCGGAAGGCGTACCAGGACAGTGCGCCCTGGAGCAGGATGAAGCCGCCCCAGCTGGTGAGGGTGACCGGGGCGTCGCCGAACAGCACGCCGTACAGCAGGAACATGTCGACCAGCGGCGCCAGCATCGGGGCGACCACGCCGAACAGCACGACGAGCGGCAGCCCGATCCGGCCGAAGCGTCCGGCAGGGCCGCGGGAGGTCACGGCGCCGCGGTGCTTCCACATCGCCTGCATGCTGCCGTAGCTCCAGCGGTACCGCTGGGACCAGAGCTGCTGAAGGCTGGCGGGAGCCTCGGTCCAGGCGCGGGCGTGCTCGGCGTAGACGATCCGCCAGCCGTCGCGGAGCACCGCGATGGTGATGTCGGTGTCCTCGGCGAGGGTGTCGTCACTCATCCCGCCGACGCGCTGCAGGGCCTCCTTGCGAAAGGCGCCGACCGCGCCGGGGATGGTCGGGATGACGCCCAGCACGTCGTACATCCGGCGGTCCAGATTGTGCCCGAGGACGTACTCGATGTGCTGCCAGGCACCGATCAGGCTGTCGCGGTTGCCCACCTTGGCATTGCCCGCGACCGCGCCCATCGCCGGGTCGCCGAAGGGCTGGACCAGCTCGCGGACGGTGGACGGTTCGAAGACGGTGTCGCCGTCCATCATCACGACGATGTCGTGCGAGGCGGCCGCGATGCCGGTGTTGAGCGCGCTGGACTTGCCGCCGTTGACCTTGCGGATCAATCGTACGAACGGCAGGTCCATCTCCTCGACGATGTCCGCGGTGCCGTCCGTGGAGCCGTCGTCGATGACGATCGCCTCGATCGGGTAGTCGCAGGCGGCCAGGGAGTTGAGGGTGTTGGCGATGCACTCGCGCTCGTTGTAGGCCGGGACCAGTACGGTGACGGGCTCGGTGACGGGCGCCCCCCAGGCGTCCCGCCGCTTGGAGCGGCGGGCGTGGACCGGTGCGAGAGCGAGCATCAGCGCGAACCGGCCGAAGTTGAGGAAGCCGACGAGGGCCAGCAGCCAGACCAGCACCGGCAGGGTGAGTACGGCGACGTGGGTGGCCCAGATGAATCCCTTGCCCGCCCACAGCTGGAACCCGTGCACCGGCACGGTGGCGCTGGAGGCGCCCATGGCCTCGGAGATGGTGGTGAAGCGGTAGCCCTGGGCCTGCAGCTTGTCGATGATCTGCCCGAGCGCGGCGATGGTCTGGGTGCGGTCGCCTCCCGCGTCGTGCAGCAGGATCAGCTCGCCCGCACCGGGCTTGGACGGCATCGCCGCCTTGACGATCTCCTCGACGCCGGGACGCTTCCAGTCGTCGGTGTCGCGGTCGATGAACGCGGTGAGGTAGCCGCGCGCGCCCACGTACTTGATCACCGGGTAGTTCCAGTCGTCCATCGCGGAGGCGTCGGAGGAGTAGGGCGGCCGGAACAGCGCGCTGTGGACACCGGCGACGCCGGCCAGCGCCAGCTGCGTCTGCGCCAGCTCCCAGCTGATCCGGGCGTGGGACTGGTACACGAGATCGGGGTGGGTGAAGGTGTGCACGCCGAGTTCGTGGCCGCCCGCGACGATCTGCCGGATCAGCTCCGGGTTGCGCGTGGTCATCGCGCCGGTCACGAAGAAGTCCGCCCGGATGTCGCGGTCCGCGAGCACCTTGAGGATCTTCGGGGTCCACTCCGGCGAGGGACCGTCGTCGAAGCTCAGCACCACGGTGCGGTCGGGGATGTGATAGCTCACGGGGTGCGCGTTCTTGCTGCCCCGCGCGTCGATGACCGGGCCGCCCTTGAGCAGGTCCTGCGGCACGGTGTCCTTGTCGACCGAGATCGCGATCCGGGAGTCGTGGAACGCCTCGTTGGTCGCGAGGCCGCGCAGCACGAGGAGCGCGAGCAGGCAGGCCAGCAGTGACAGCGGCATGAAGAAGCGCAGCGGCGGGGCGGCCAGTCGGCGCGGCCTCGACAGAGACTGCCGGCGGCGCTGGTGGCGGGACAATGACGCTCCTGGAGATGGGTGGTGCGGAAGTTCAGCGGCGCTTGGCCGGTTGGCCCGAAGGGGTAGCCCCGCGCGGCGTGGTGGTCGCGGGCTTCGACGTCGTGGTCGCCGGCTTCGACGCACCGGCCGCCGGTTTCGACGCGGCGGCTGCGGACTTCGACGCGGCCGCCGGCTTCGACGCGGCGGCCGAGTTCTTGGCCTGGGGCGCCGCGGACCGCGCGGCCGTCCGGGGTGAGGACGACGAGGACGGCGGCGCGGGCGACGGGGCGGCCGGCCACGAAGGCTGCGCGGGTACGCCCATCGCCGGGGCGTCCGCCTGCACACCGATCAGGCTGCTGCCCATGGCGACGGCCAGGATCGCGCCGACCACGGAAACCGGCCAGCCGAAGCCTCGCAGCAGGCGCCCGCGCAGACCCGACTCGTCGACGAACACCGGGGCCGGAGCAGGTTCCTCGAAGTCCGATTCCGATTCGGGCATTTCGGGCGGCTCATGGTGTGCCGAGCGGCGGGGAGGATTGATGACTGGGCGCACCTTGCGAGGCCTTTCAGTGCACGGCACGAAGACCGGGGGGCAGCACGGCGTACGCTAATGCATTGGCTTGAATCAACCTGGCCCCGATGTCTGGATTTAGGCGTTCCGCGCAGATGTTGTTCATCGGATCGAGACCCAGATCCGCAGTACCGGCCAGTAGACGCGCCGGTACGGTCGCGGGGGGCGCGAAGGCCGCCTCGGCGTTCGGGGAGGTCAGGCGGCACCCTAGGATGACCCCCTCGTCCGACCAGTCGTCGATCCCCGTGCAAGGCGTGTGCAGGCACCGCCTCTACGCCCCCAGGAGCCCGTGTGAGCCAGCCCCGCCGCACCTCTCGTCGCCGCGCGTGGACCGCGCTCACCCTGCCCGTCCTCCTGTGCGTACTCGCCGCGTGCTCAGGCGGCCCTGGTGACGATGCCGCCGCGCCCGCGCCGAGCGCGTCGCCGACCCCGTCGGGACCGCCGGGAACCCTGTTCGACACCTTCCACTACAGCGGCCCCGACGACCCCGCGCTCGCCGCCCACGGCTGGGAGGTCCGCACGGGCGGGGGCGGCCCGGGGATCAAGGACACCTGGTCCGCCGGCGGCGTCGGCTTCCCCGCCGACGCGACCGCCCAGGGGGGCGGCGTCCTGCAACTGCACTCCTCCACCGACGGCACGAAGCAGGGCACCCAGCAGGTCGAGGTGCAGAGCACCGGCAAGAACCTCTTCACGGGGACCTTCGCCGCCCGGGTCCATTTCAGCGACAAGCCCACGACCGGCCGCAACGGCGACCACGTCGTCCAGACCTTCTTCCCGATTTCCCCCTCGGACTCCTCGCCCGACTACAGCGAACTCGACTACGAGTACCTGCCGAACGGCGGCTGGGGCTCGGTGGGGCCGCGGCTCGACACCGTCACCTGGTACAAGGCCGATCCGCCGGACCGGGTCAGCCACACGCTCAAGCAACACCTCGAGGGCTGGCACGTCCTGCTGGTCACCGCCGTGAACGGGAAGGTCACTTACTCCCTGGACGGCAAGGAGGTGTTCACGAGCTCCGGCAAGTACGTCCCGCGCGAGAAGATGGACGTCCACTTCAGCAACTGGTTCATCGACCTCCCCTTCGCCGGTGGTCCGCGCGCATGGGACATGAAGGTCAACTGGTTCTACTACAAGGCCGATGAGGCCCTGACCCAGGCCGACGTCCAGAAGACGGTGGACGGCTTCTACGGCGCCGGCACCCACTACGTCAACACCCTGCCGCAATCCTGACTCAGGTCCGGTTTCCGGCCCGGTCCGGGGTCCGTCCGGCGGACGCCTCCCCCGTCCCGAAGACGGGGCCCCTCACTCGACGATCGCGATCGTGATCCCCGCACCGTCGTGCCGGAGGGGGCCCGCGTCCGCCGGACCGCCCGCCGTGTGCTCCCAGACGCGGACGTACGCGGCCTTCGTGGCCCAGGCCCCCAGATCCGCGGTGTCGGCGCTGTAGTCCTGCCAGGTCCTGCCCCGCTCGCCGCGGAAGCTGTCCGGCCTGGACCGCCACACGGTGACGGTCGTGACCCAGCGCAGTTCTTGCCTGAACAGGTCGTCGGGGTCGGCCGGCAAGCTCGGGGCCCGCAGAGATCCGAGTCGGCTCAGGCCCAGGTGGGCGAGCGCGTACGCGACGGCCCCTCCGCCCTGGTCGCCCGTGTCGGGCCGCAACGTGACGGCGTTCCCCGCGTAGTGCGGCGCCTCGTACAGCGTCGCCTCGGCCATCGGCCCGGCGTTGTCTGCCATGACCCCATTGTCCGCCTCTCCCGGCGGGTCGCCCGTGTCGCTCGCTCGCCGCGGCGGGCAGGGACATGGTGCGCGGGTCACTGGGAGCCGGGCACTGGGAGCGGGTCACCGGGAGCCGGGCACTGGGCGCAGGTCACCGGGCGCGGGCCGTGCGAGCGGCCGGTTCACACGGTGCGGGTGACGGTGACCAGGACGGTGACGGGAACGGTCGCGCCGCGCCGGGTCAGGCAGGCGGTGACCGCCGTCCGCACGTCCTCGCGAACCTGTCGGGCGACGTCGACGAGGCGCCGGTCGGCGTGCAGGACGCAGCGGACCTCCACGTGCCATCCGCCTTGCGGGGTGTGCTCGCAGCGGATGGCGCCCGCCGCGCGGTGCGGGGTCGTCCCCGGCGTCGTGGCGCGGGAGGCAGCGAGAGCCAGCCGGTCGGCGAGCGCGGGCTGGAGCTCGGCCACGCCGGAAGCCCCGAGGGCTGCTGCGGCTGCCGCCTCCTGGATGGACTCGCGAGGTGCGGCGCTCATCGTTCGCTCCACCCGAACCGCTCGGCGCGCGGACCACGGAGGGGTTCCAGCACGGCGTTGATTTCCAGGTCGACGGCCGTGACGGTGAGACCGAGGGAGTGCTCGGCCGCGTAGAAGACGGCTTGGCGCACCTTTTCGGCCCGCTCCCGCAACGGCCGGTCGAGCGCGGCCGCCACCGTGAGGGCGACGACGTGGACGGGCAGGCCGTCGCGCACCGGGGTCAGGCGGCAGCTCGCAGCGCGGGCGCCGGGGACGGTGTCGGCGGCCCGGCGCAGCACTTTCGCGGCGGCGCTCTCGGCGATGCGCAGACTGCGCTCGGGATCGTCGAGCCAGAGCATGGCCCCCAGGCGCACCTCGGCCCGGACGGCGTTGATGACCCGGTTGGCGAGGCTGTGGCCGTCGGGCTGGTCCTCGGCGCGCAGAGCCCGAGTGGCCCGTTCCAGGGCTGCCAGCCCTCGGACGGCCTCCCGGCAGTACGGGCAGCCGACGCCGTGCGGGTCCGGCGCACGGGCGGGGTCGCGGACCTGGTCCCAGGCGTGGCCGAGGGAGCGACCGCAGGGCAGCAGCTCCGCGGCGGCCGGCAGCTCGGCGTCAGGGGCCGGCGCCGCCTCGGCCCTCCTGGTGCCCACGGTGCCGGGCTCGTGGTGGAAGGTGGGGTGCGGGTCGTCTAGCGCCATGGGCGCATCGCCTCCATCAGAGCGCGTCGTGCGCGGAAGAGTCTGCCGCGCACCGCCTGTTCGCTGCTGCCCACCACATGGGCGATCTCTTCGTAGTGCAGGCCGTGGAGCTCCCGCAGGACCCAGCACACGCGCAAATCGGGGCGCAGTTCCAAGAGCGCTCGCGCCAGCGCGGCTGCCGTCGCGTCGGACTCGGCCACGCGGGGCGGTGAGCTGCCCGCGTCCGCGGCAGCGGGTTCGGGGACGACGTCCAGGGGCAAGGGGCGGGGCCGCTGACGCAGCGTGTTGAGGCAGCGGTTCGTGACGATGCGGTACATCCAGGTGCCGAACGACGCGCCGTGGTGGAATTCCGGCAGCCGTCTCCAGGCGCTGAGGAAGGAGTCCTGGACGGCGTCCTCGGCGTCCGCCCGGTTGCCGAGCAGGCGCTGGGCGAGGGCGAGCAGACGGCTTCCGTGCCGCCGGACCAGGATGGCGAAGGCTTCTTCGTCCCCCTCGGAAGCCCGTACCGCAAGGACACCGTCGTCCAGGTGGCCGGCCGTGTACCGGTCCGTGGCGACATCGGGGATCGGCCGCGGCGCCGGCCGCAGCGGGAGGGCTGCGCCGTACGGGGGCGGGGCGGGTCTGGTCCGATTGCGCATCCGCCGCTCGCTTTCTGCCGGAGACGGTCGTCGCGGCCTGCGTACGCACTCCTCGATGGTATGCGGCGTGCGTCACACGAGCCCGGTGAGGAATTCCGCCGCGGTGTGTCTAAAGCACGTGGGCACCGCACCGGCGCCCGAACGGACACCCTGGGGAGGTCCTCATGTCGGACACCATCAACCCCGTCGCGGGCGGGAGCGGCCCGCGCCCCGCGGGCAAGGCCCTCACGGGCCACACCGGCGCCGGGACGGACCCCGAGACGCGGGGCCGGACGACCATCGCCGACAGCGTCGTCGAAAAGATCGTGGGAATGGCCACCCGCGAGGTGCCGGGCATCCACAGCCTCGGCTCGGGCATGGCCCGCACGCTCGGCGCGGTGACGGACAAGGTCCCCGGCGGGCGGACCAACGTGAGTCGCGGCGTGAAGGTCGAGGTGGGCGAGCGGCAGGCCGCCGTCGATCTCGACGTGGTCGTGGAGTACGGCGTTGCCATCGTGGACATCGCCGCCGACGTCCGCACCAGCGTCATCACGGCCGTGGAACGCATGACGGGCCTGGAAGTCGTCGAAGTGAACATCACCGTCGACGACGTCCACCTGCCCGACGAGGAGGACGCCGACGAGGGCGAGGGCCGCGTGCGGTGACCCCTCCCGGACCCCTCCCAGCCCACGGCGTCCCGCCGTCGGGCCGAGAAGCGATCGACGTGAAATCAAGGTGAGTGACATGAGCGCAGCAACGACGGGCCTGCTCGCCGGCATGGCCCTGGGCTTCGCCGCATTCTTCGGCGGCTTCTGGGCGTTCCTGCTCGTGGCCTTCCTGGGCCTGGTGGGCCTGATCATCGGCCGCATGCTGCAGGGTGACCTCGACCTCTCCGACCTCACGCGCTCCCGGAACCGGCAGTGACCTCGCAGCCTGCCGCTGCCTCCCCCGGCGGAGCGACAGCCACCCGGCCGGTCCTGCCGGCCGCGGAGCGCGGCGCCACGGTGATCCCGGTCAAGGTGGTGGCCCGCATCGCGGCCCGCGCCGCGCGGGAGGCCCTGGCGGCGCACCCGGACACCTCGGCCGTTCACACGAAGCTGGGCGCTCCGAACGCCTCGGTCACCATCGGGAGCGGCACGGCCCGTCTGGCACTGACTCTGGACCTGCCCTACCCGATCGACCTCGCCCGTGCCTCCCGCCAGGTGCAGGAGTACGTCAGCGAGCGGGTCGCCCATTTGACCGGGATGCGCGTCACCGAAGTCACCCTCGCCATCGAGCACCTGGTTCCCTCCGGCGGCCTCGAGGGCCGACGCGTGCAGTGAACCGGCCCGCAGGCACACCGGGAAGGAGAGCCGGTATGAAACGGGACGAAGACTCCCCGGCCGAGACGGAGCAGGCCGGCACGACGAACGAGGCCGCCTCCCCCACGGCGGCGGGGCAGCCGGCGCAGCAGCCCTCGGCCGGTCCACGGCCGTCCGTCGGGCGCCCGTGGTCCGCCCGCCGTACACCGGCCGCACTGACCGCCCTGGTCATCGGGGCTGTGGCCGGGATCTTCCTGTTCGACGTCGTCAGGGCCCGTACGGGCCGGGCCGCCGCGGCCTGGCGCACGGACCTGGCCGACGAACTGGCCACCCGCCCGCTGGATGACACCTGGATACGGGTCGGCGCGGCCGTCATGGCCCTCCTCGGCCTCTGGCTGGTCGTCCTGGCCCTCACCCCCGGCCTGCGTCACCAGCTGCCCCTCACGTCCCCCGACGCGCGGATGCGCGGCGTGCTGGACCGCGACGCCGCGGAACTCCGTCTGCGGGATGCCGCCATGCGCGTCCCCGGGGTGAGTGCGGCCAAGATCCGGGTCTCCCGGCACCGGACCCGGGCACGGGCGGACGTGCGCTTCCGGCCCCCCGCCGACGTCAAGGCCGATCTCCTGGTCGCCCTGCGGGAGGAAATCGACCGGCTGGCCCTCGCCCGCCCGCCTGGGCTCGCCGTCCGGGTACGCACGGGCCGGAAGTGACCCTCTCCGAATGAGCACGGCCGAGCAGTGAAAGACAGCCGAGCAGCGAAAGACAGGAGACGGATCCCATGAAGAGGCAATCCGCGCTCAACCGAGTCCTCCTGGCCCTGGCAGGCATCGTCCTGCTCGGCGCAGGCGTCATGATCCTGGCGGGCGGCTTCGACCTGTACCGGCGCTGGCAGGTGACTCCTCCCGACGGCTGGCGCCTGAGTACTCCCGAGGCCGTCCTGCTCTCCGACGTCGACCGCACCCGCTGGACGGACGAAGGATGGTGGGGGCCCACCGTCATCGCCGTTCTGGCCGTCGTCGTGCTGCTCGCCCTGTGGTGGCTGCTGGCGCAACTGCGCCGCACGCACCCCGGCCACATACCCGTGGGGGGTCCCCCCGCCGTGGAGGGTGTGGAACTGCGCGAGCGCGTCCTCAGCGACGCTCTGGCCGCCGACGCCCTACAGCAGCCCGGCGTCCACAAGGCCCGGGCCCGGATGGACGGCTCGGTCAAGCATCCCCAAGCCCATCTCGACCTCACCCTCACCCCCGACGGCGAGCCCGGCCCGATCCTCCGGGCGCTGGGAGACGGCCCGCTGGAGCGCGCCCGCCGATCCACCGGCCGGGCCGGGCTCCCAGCGACGGTGCTGCTCCGGGCGACCCCCCACAAGGCCCACCGCGCCGACTGAGTCACCCTCCCGACCGCGTCTCGCAGACCCCAGGTAAACCTGCCTCTTATGGGTAGACCATTCGATGAGGGAGGCTTGCGCACGGACCGTGCCACGCAGTGGCGTGGGAGGTGAAGGAAATGGCGGCAGGCAAGAAGGCCAAGAACGCGGCCAAGAAGACCAAAGGCAAGATGAAGGAAACCACCGGGCGCGTCGTCGGCAACGAAAGCCTGGAAACGAAGGGGGCCCGCGAGCAGATGGCGGGCGACGCAAAGCAGACCGTCCAGAAGGCCAAGGACACGCTGAAGCATTGACCCCCACTGCGGGATCCCCGCGGAAGACCGTCGAGAGGGGCCGACGTCCACGTCGGCCCCTCTCGGCATCGGCCCCTCTCGACGAACGAGTCCCTACTGGCGGCGCCGGCGGCGCGGGCGGCTCGATTCCTCGGCCTCGGCCTCGTCGTCCTCTTCGCCCTCGTCGTCTTCGACGCCCTCGTCGTTCTCGTCATCCTCTTCCGGGACCTCTTCGTCCGCGTAGTCTTCCTCGCCGTCGGCGTAACCCCCTTCGGGCTCCTCCTCTTCCTCCTCGGACTCCTCCTCGGGCTCTCCCTCCTCGTCGGACTCGTCACCCTCTCCGTCTTCTTCGTACTCGCCTTCCGCCTCACCCGTGTCTTCGTATTCCTCGTCGCCCTCCTCGCCCTCGTCGCCCTCTTCGCCCTCCTGTTCCAGGGCCTCTTCGTGTGTGCGGACCACCTCGCCGTCCCGAATCTCACCGCGCCAGCCTTCCGGCTCGTCGGTGGACAGGGACACGTGCCGGAGGAAGTGCTTGAGGTCCAGGCGCAGGCGACGGCCCTGAGCGCGCCACAGGTTGCCGGTCTTCTCGAAGAATCCGGAGGGGTAGTACTCCACGACCAGGACGATGCGGGTCAGTGACGGAGCGAGCTCGTGGAAGCTGACGCAGCCGCGGGTGGTTCCCTTGGCGCCGTCGGAGGTCCATACGATCCGCTCGTCGGGTACCTGCTCCTGCACGGTGGCCTTCCATCCGCGCGTCGAAGGCCCGACCTTGACCTTCCAGTCGCTGGTGGTGTCATCGTTGCGCGAGACGTCGCGAACACCCTTGGCGAAGCCGCTGAAGTCCTCGTACTGCGTCCAGTGGTCGTACACGGTACGAAGCGGCAGGCCGACGTCGATGAACTCGACGATGTTCATGACCTTGCCGCCGCTCTTACGGCCCTTCTTGCCCTTGCCGAAGACCTCGGAGGCGGCATCGGTCACCTTGTCCTTGAGACCGCTGAAGCCCTGGCCCATCATCGCCTTCACGGGCGAGTCGCCTTGCAGCATCCGCCCCCCGATACCGGCGACATCGGAGAGGTTGCCGTTGCCGGACGCCACGTCCTGGAGCTGATCGGTCACTTCCCCCAGCTTGTCCGACGCCTTGTCCGCGAGCTGCCCGGCCTGGGCTCCCAGGAAAGAGGTCAGCTCCCCGAGCAGCTGGTCGAGCCCCGACTTCTGTTCTTGCGCGCTGGCGCGTTCTGACTGTGCCATGACCTACCTCCGCGTGGACGGCTTGCGGCCCGGCGTCTTCTTCGCCGTCGTCTTCCTGGCCGCCGTCTTACGTGCGGGAGCGCGCGCCGCGGTCTTCTTGGCCGGCGTCGCCTTACGTGCGGGAGCGCGCGTCGCGGCCTTCTTCGCCGGCGCCTTCTTCGCCGCCGCCTTGGACGGGGCGGACTTCTTGGCCGACGCGGCCTTACGTGCGGGAGCGCGCGTCGCGGCCTTCTTCGCCGGCGCCTTCTTCGCCGCCGCCTTGGACGGGGCGGACTTCTTGGCGGGCGCGGATCGCGGTGGGGCCTTGTCCGCTGAGCCCCTCTCCGCCGATCCCTTCTTCGCCGTGGCCCTCTTCGCCGCCGCCTTCTTGGCGGGCGCAGCGGGCCTGGAGGCGCGCGGTCGCCTCGTGGCCGGACGGGCGGGAGCTTCGGAGCCCGCACGGGTGCGGGTCGACGGCCGAGCGCGCCTGCGGGGCGGGGGTTCTTCCTGAGGCTCTTCTTCCTCCTCGTCCTCCGGCTCGTACGCTTCTTCCGCTTCCTCCTCCCCCTCTTCCTCCTCCGGCTCCTCTTCCTCCTCCTCCGGCTCTTCCTCTTCCTCTTCCTCGTCCTCTTCCTCGTCCTCTTCGGCTTCGGCCTCCGGCTCCGCGTAGCCCTCCTCGTCCTCGCCCTCGCCCTCTTCCTCGTCCTCCTCCTCGCCCTCTTCCTCGCCCTCTTCCTCGGCTTCGTACTCGTCCTCGTCCTCGTAGGGCTCTTCCTCGTCCTCCCTCGCGCGGCCCGCGCCGCTCAGTTCGAGGGTCCGGTGGTGCAGCGTGTCGGCGAGTTCGCCGAGCTTGCGGTCCGCCGCGGCTCCCAGTGCCTTCTTGCCCGCGTCCAGGGCCTCGCCCCGCAGCTGGTCGCTGATTTCGGCGAACTGGGGCATCTCCTTGAGCTTGCCGAGGCCCTGCGCCATGAGCTGACCCGGCTCGAGGCCGAAGCGGCGGCCGGCGAGGTACGTGGCTACCGTGAATGCGAGACGGCCCTTCTTGGCACGTCCGAGCACATAGCCCCCGGCCACGGCCGCCGCGAGCGTGATCTTGGTTGTGTCCTGCATGAGCTGTATCCCTTCACCAGGGCGCTTGCGGGCTCTACGTCGCCGCCCGGGAATGCCCTCCGGGCCTGCGGACTGCGCCGGCTGGCGTTCTGCGTCGGCAGCCGGAAGAACGGCCCCACTCAGGCGGTCAGTACACCGCCTACCCCCAATGCGAGACATATGTCCCTATATGATGATTGTAGTTTCAGTGAGCGGTGTTCCCCCAGTGGAGTGACCACATGGCCGCAGCAGAGCCGACACGTCCGAGGAGAGTCCGCCCCCGCCCGGCCGAGGACGCCGAGGAACGGGAGCGGCCGCCCGCCCGCCGTGCTGCTGCCAAACGGCGTACCGGTGCTCCCGACGCGTCCGCGGCGATGCGTTCCGCAGCAGGGCAACTGGCCCAACTGCTCGGAAGGCCCCCTGACTCCGTCTCGTCGCTCAAGCCGACCGAGGACGGCTGGGAGGCGCAGGTGGAAGTGGTGGAACTGGAACGCATCCCCGACACGACCAGCGTGATGGCCAGCTACAAGGTCGCCCTGGACTCCGAAGGGCAGCTGGTCTCCTACGAACGGACCCGCCGGTACAGCCGAGGCATGATCGACCGGCCGACCTGAGGACGGGCCGCCCGGGGAAGGAGACGTCATGACCATGGTGCCGCAGAGCGGCAGCAGCGTAAGCAGGGGCGGAAGCAGCCCAGGCGGTAGCAGCAGCCTCTATGACGTGTTGGAGCTCATCCTCGACCGCGGTCTGGTCATCGACGTCTTCGTCCGCATCTCGGTGGTGGGAATCGAACTCATCAAGATCGACGCCCGCATCGTGGTGGCCAGCGTCGACACCTACCTGCGGTTCGCCGAAGCGTGCAACCGCCTCGATCTGGAAGCGGGCCGGAAGGCTCCCGCCCAGCTCCCGGAGGTCGTCGGAACGATGATGGAGGGCGGCGCCCGCGGCAAGTCCAAGGGCGCGCTCGGCGGGGCAGTCGACGCCGTGACCGATACCCTCACCGGCCGCACCGCGAAGCGGGACGAACCGGAGGAGGAAGAAGAGGTCGAAGAGGAAGCCGCCCCCAGGAAGCGGCGTCCCGCCCGGCGCCCGGTCCGCCGGGAGAAGGAGTAGGCGATGGCGCTCTACGTGTACGCGATCACCGGCAAGGACCATCCCCACCGCCTTGACGGCCTGACCGGCGTGGGTTCCGACCCCTCACCCGTGCGTACGGTGACCGCCGGACCCCTGTGCGCGGTGGTCAGCGACATCTCCGAAGAAGTCCGGCCGAAGCGCAGGGACCTCCAGGCGCATCAAGAGGTGCTGCAGTCACTCATGGCCGACGCCGTGATCCTGCCGTTGCAGTTCGGCTACTTCGCCTCCGACGATCAGGCCGTCCAGCAGGCCCTGGAAGACAACGCCGAGAGCTACACGGCCAACCTCGCGCGACTCGACGGCTGCGCCGAATACCACGTGCGGGCGACCCAGGCGGACGAGGACGAGCTGCTGCGCCAGATCCTTCGGGATTCACCCGAGGCCGCGGCACTCAACGAGCAGATCCGGGCCGGCGCGCCGGACCCGCAGCTGCCCCTCGCGCTGGGAGAACTGATCGCTCGCGAAGTGCGGGAACGCCAGGATGCGTTGGCGGCGGGACTCGTGCAGGCGCTGATTCCCTACGGTCGCGAGCACGCCAGCCATCCGCCCTCCAGCCCCGACTTCCTGAATCTGTCGCTGCTGGTGGCCCAGGACCGCGTCGAAGACCTGCTGGCGGCGCAGGCCGGGCTCGCCCGGCAGATCGAGGGCGGCGTCGATTTCCGGCTCACCGGCCCGTTGCCCCCGTACAGCTTCGTCCAGTGAGCCCGTGACACCGGGACCCGGAACCCGGGCCCGGAAGCCGGGAAGGAGGACACGGACATGGGACTGTTGACACAGCTGCTCACCCTTCCCGTCGCGCCGGTGCGGGCCGTCCTGTGGGCGGCCCAGCGCGTCGCGGACAAGGCCGAGGACGAGTACTACGACCCGGCGCCGGTGTGGCGCGAGCTCGCCGACCTGGAGCAGCGCCTGCTGAGGGGCGAGATCGACCAGGACGCATTCGACCTCCGGGAGGACGAGCTGATCGACCGGCTCACAGAGATCGCAGAGTTCCGGCGGCAAGTGTCCTGACGGGGAAGCGAGGTCGTCATCGTGTCTGAGCCACTACCCGGCCGACTCGGATCCTTCCCGTCCCGAGCCGCCCCGATGCCGTACGGGCAGAGCACCTCCAGCCTGGCCGACATCCTGGAGAGAGTCCTGGACAAAGGCATCGTCATCGCCGGGGACATCCGCATCAACCTCCTCGACATCGAACTGTTGACGATCAAACTCCGCATCCTGGTCGCCTCCGTGGACAAGGCCAAGGAGATGGGCATCGACTGGTGGGAGCACGACCCCTCGCTCTCCTCGCGCCATACCGGAAGCCCCCTGGAACAGGAGAACCGCCGGCTGCGCGCCGAGCTGGAAGCCCTGCGCCGCGAACGCGTCGACGGCGAGGAGTTCCCGCTGCGGACCACCGATGAGGAACCCGGCCGGGACACGCGCGGTGGGACCGCCCGGGGGCGCCGGCCATGACCACGTCCGACGACGCCCTCACCTACGTCTACGCCGCAGCACCCCTCACGGCCGGCCTGCGCGAGGCCCTGAAGGGGCTGCGCGGAATCTACGGATCCCCGGTCCTGTTCGTCACCGCCGCGCCATTCGCCTCCGACAGTGCCGACGGTGCCGACGGTGCCGACGGGCCACCGGTGACCCTTGCCTTCGCCACCAGTCACGTACCACGGGGTGACTTCGACGAGCGCGCACTGAAGAACCACTTCGAGGACCTGGAGTGGCTCGAGGACGTGGCCCGAGCCCACCACGACGTCGTACAGGCACTCTCCACCCGCACCACGGTCCTCCCCCTGCGCATGGCCACCGTCTACCAGGACGACGACCGCGCCGGCCAGGCACTCGGCGAGCAGCACGACGCCTTCGCCGAAAGACTCTCCCAGCTCACCGCGCACACCGAATTCGGCGTGAAGATCTACCTCGCGCCCTCCGCGGCCCCCGCCGGTACCGGACCCGGTGCCGACACCGGTGCCGGCACCGGCGCTGCCACCACTCCGGGCAAGGCGTATCTCCAGCGCCGCAGGGCCCAGCACAACGCCCAGGAAGCCGTGTACGGCCAGGCGCAGGAGGCCGCCGAGATCGTCGAAGCCATCGCCTCCCGGTACGCCTCCCAGCACGCCCGGCACCCCACCCAGCGCGGCGCCCTGACCGGGCCCGGCGAAAACGTGGTCAACGACGCCTACCTCGTGCCGGACGCGTACGCGGAGTCGTTCCGTGCCGCCATAGAGGATGCCGTCGACGTCTTCGACGGCATCCGTGTCGAAGTGACCGGCCCCTGGGCGCCGTACTCCTTCGCCATGCCGCCGGCCGAGCCCCGGCGATCGGCGGGCGGGGAGGAGCACGGCCCATGACCCTCGCGGAGCACGGAGCGCCGCTGCCCGGGCGCCAAGTCGCGCTGGTGGACCTCCTGGACCGGCTGCTCAGCGGCGGCGTGGTCATCACCGGCGACATCGTTCTGGCCATCGCCGACATCGATCTCGTCCGCATCTCCCTGCGCGCTCTCATCGTGTCCGTCAGTTCCGAGAACCGCCCGCCCGCGGACGGCCCGGGAGGGCGGCCGGAATGAGCGGACAGCACCCCGAGCACCCCACGCGCCACGAGCAACACTCCGAGCGCCGTGAGCGACACCCCGAGCGCCACGACCCGCCACCGCCGCCCGCCGATGCCGGCCTCGAGGAGGTCGGTGACTCGATGTCGCGAGCCTTCCGCCTCATCCAGGCTCCCCCCACGCCGCGCGACGCACCCCCGCGCGCAGCACACCGTATGCACACCGACCCCGACACGGTGGGAGAGGACCTCCTCAAACTCGTCCTCACCCTGGTCGAGCTCCTGCGCCAGCTCATCGAGCGCCAGGCCTTGCGGCGCGTGGACGCGGGAGACCTCACGGACGAACAGGAGGAGGAACTGGGAGCCACGCTCCTGGCGCTCCACGACCGGCTGGCGGATCTTTGCGCCGAGCACGGCTACGCGCTGGAGGACCTCAATCTCGACCTCGGCCCCCTGGGACCTCTCCTTCCGCCCCGAAACTGAACTGAACTGAACCCCCCGTGCGTCTTGCTGCGCCCGAGTGGAGTAGGGCGCCAGCTCGGCGTCGGGAATCCGGCCGCTCGCCGCGCGATCATCACAGCAGGGGCGGGCACGCCGATGTGTCCGAGCGCACCAGCACCGAAGCCGCGGCCGCCACGGCCGGGATGGAGAAGTACACCGATGACCAGCCAGCACGACGGTAACGAGTCCTCTTCCCCCTCCGGAGAGTCGCCGGAGGGGGAGCGCACGCAGGGCCGGCCCGGCCAGGCCGACGAGTCATCGGCCGGAGCCGACGGCAAGACCACGCCCCAGGAGAAGGCCGCCGCGGTCAAGGAACACGCGATCGCCAGGGCCAGACAGGCCACCGCCCAGGTCCGCGAAAAAGCCGGCCACGCGACCGAGCTGGCGAAGAGCAAGACGCCCGAGCCGCTCCTCAGCACAGCAACCCACACTGCGGCGCACGTCCGCGACACCGCGTCCCGCGCCGGCCACCGCGCAGCCGACAAGACCCCCGACGCCGTCCGCGAAAAGGCCGCTCAGGCGGCGCACGCGGCAGGATCCAAGTGGACCCCCGTGATCTCGGCGGGGCTCGCCCTCCTCGTCTTCCTCCTCGTGCGCCGCAGCCGCCGGAACTGCTGAAGACCCCGGGGGGATGGCGCAGGCGTGCCGCTCGTGGCGGGCGTCGCTCCCCCACACGCCGGGCGCGTCGGCGGGAGCCGCCCAGGAGGCGAGCGCCCCGCCTTCATGGATCCGGATGCTGATGTCCTCGCCTTCGAGGAGGTGGTACACCGGCCGGACGGCGGGCAGCGCGTGCTCCGTGAAGACGATGCGTCCCAGCGACACCATGGCGAGGAGCCCGAGGGCCTCCGCCCCGGTGGGACCGGCGCCGAACGGTCCTCTTCCGTGCCGTGGAACCGCTCGGCTCGGCGCTCACGAGACCACGAACGTCAGGTCGCGGGCGGCGGCGAGCACCCGGATGGACTGGACCACCCGGGGCGGCACGTCGCACAGGAGGAGCCGCGTCCCCGCCGCACGGCAGTGACCGCCCAGCCGGCTCAGGAGGTCGATACCCGCACTGTCGCAGAAGGAGAGGCCGCGCAGGTCCAGGACGATGTTCCGGTGCCCGGATCCCGCGAGTTCGCGCAGGCGCGGCTCCACTTGCCCGGCAGTGCAGAAGTCGAGCTCTCCGGTCAGGGCGACGCGCAGACCGCGGTCGTCCCGGGCCACGGTCCTCAGGTCGATCAAAGCGGTCGTCATGACGGCCTCCGCGCTGTGCGCGGCTCCGTGGAGTCGCGCCCTTCCCCGTGCGCCATCAGTCCATCCGGTGCCGCGCCCGTCCGGGAAGGTCCGGCAGGCCCTCCGGACGGGGCCGAAGGTCCCTTCCCGGGGGGCCCGGCCGGTACCCGCCGCCGGGAGCCGCGGCCCGACGGGGGCCGATCGGCCCCGGGCCGGGGTGCGCCGAGCCCTCGCACGGAACGGCGGAGCCACCTCACGACGTCACGTCCGTCACGTCCGTCACGTCACCAGGTGCAGCGACGTGTCCGCGATGCCCAGCCGTACGCTCTGCCCCCAGGTCATCTCCAGGGCGTCGCTCTCCATCCCGTCGCCGAAGACCACGATCCGGTCCGACTCCACGGTCAGTCGCAGCTCCTCCCCCCGCCCCAGCTCTCCGGCGACCTTCGTCGTCCCGGTCGTGGGCGAGGGCCAGGCCTCGCGCACGAACCACAGGAGCCGCCGGTCGCGGGGTGCGGGCAGGCCCGCGCGGCTGCCGCGCTCCAGCCACAGGGAACGCAGCCAGCCGGTGGCTCCCGTGCCGGTGCCCACCAGGACCCCGGAGGACGCCTGGACCTCGCCCGGTCCCGTCTCGCCGTCGGAGCCCAGGCGGTAGCGGGCCGTCTGGTGACCGGGCGACCCCAGGTAGATCTCGTTCAGCGCCAGGAGGCGCTGGGTGTCGTCGGCGACGGCCTCGACCATGGTCAGCTCCTCCGCCCGGCTCCCGGCCGAGGTCGCCGCCCGCAGCAACGCGGCCGTGTCGGCGCAGCGGTGACGGACCAGGACCCCGGGGTTGCGCCCCGGGTCGGTGTCGATGCCCACCACCGGCTGTCCGCGCAGATACTTCGCGGTGTTGGCGACCAGACCGTCCTGGCCGACCACCACCACCACGTCCTCCGGGGCGAACGGGAAGCGGTCCAGGTCCGCCCGCTCCACCCGGGCGCTGCGCCAGGTGAGCGGCACCGCCGCCGCCACCTCCCGCAGCGCCTGCCGGGTGCGGTCGTGGCGGCGGGCCACCTCGTCGATCGACCGGCCCCGGCTGGACAGGAAGAACGCGGCCTGCCCGTGCGTCCCGTGCCGGGCGAGCAGCTCCTCGTACTCGGTCCTGCGGTGCACGAGCACCGCCCGCGGGGCCAGGCTCACGCGCCCGCGCCGCCTTCCGGACGTCCGAGCCTGGTGATGAGTCCGGTGAGGACGTCAGGTGAGAGCGTGATGCTCTCGATCCGCGGGAGGTTCTCCGCCAGCCGGGTCGCCGCCAGGGCGTGCAGCGTGCCCGGGCCGGCTTCGTCGTGCACGCGCAGCCAGGCGGCCTGAACCTCGGCGCGCGCCGCGCCGGTCTCGCGCGCCGCCTCGGCGTCCGCGCGGGCCAGGCTGACCTTGCGGGCCGCCTCGGTCTCGGTCCGTACGCCGTCCGCCACCGCCTTCTCCTCGGCCTCGCGTCGGGCGTTGGTGCCGCGCTGATCGATCAACTGCTCCTCGCGCCGGGCCAGTTCGATCTGACTGGCCAGCTCGTTCTCGGCGATGGCACGCTCACGCTCGACCGCGACGGCCCGCCGCTCGTAGGTGGCCCGGTCGGCCTCCTGCTGGATCTGCTCGCGGGCCGGGGTGCGCAGGGCACGCTCCACCTCGGCCTCGGGGCGGATCGCCACGACCCGCACGGCCACCACCTCGATGCCGGTGGCCGGGAGTCTGGTCTCGGCGGCGAGACCCGCGGCGACCCGCTCCCGCACGGAGGCGACGCCGTCCACCAGGGCGGCGGCCAGCGGGGTGCGGGCCAGTACGTCCAGCGTGTGCTGCTGCGCGGTCTCGGTGAGGAGCGTGGCGATCTGCTCCAGGGGTGCGCCGCGCCAGCTTCCGGTGTCCGGGTCGACGGAGAAGTCGAGCCGGTCCGCGGCCTCGGCCGGGTCGCTGATCCGGTAGGTGACGGTGGCCTGGACGGCGACGTCCTGGAAGTCGGACGTAGGGGCGTGGAACGCCATGGCCAGCTCCCGGTCGTCGACCGGCACTTCGGAAAGCGCCGCCGACAGCGACCGGTACCAGAAGCTGAGCCCCCGCCCGTCGTGGACGAGCCGGCCGCGCTCGTGGTGGCGGATGTGGACGGTGGGCGCGGAGCGCAGATGACGCCAGCCGAAGCGCCGGGTGATGTCGGCCATGGCGAACCCCCTTCATTTCGTCAATGCGACGATAACGAGCCCCGCTCCATATCGTCAAGAGGACGAAAAGGGATACCCGCTCCCGCCCCCGTCGGCCGGCACCCCGCCGCCGCACGCGGAGGTCCTCGCCCTCCCGGTCGACGCCGACCCCCGCGCCGACCCCCGCATCGGCCCGGCCTGCGGGTGCGGCCTGCCCGGCACCGCGACCGGCGCCCTCCTGGGCCGGGCCGCAGCAGCGTGGCCGGCCTCGACGGATCCGAGCGTCGCCCATAGCGGACGGAATGAAACCTTCCGCAGAAACATGATCATGAGTGAATCTTTTCGGTCAGGATGGAACCCGTCACCCAGGGTGAGGGAGGGCGCTCGGCCTACCCCTGGACTCTCTTAGGCCCGACTGACCCCCCTTGGCCCGCCCGCCCCACGCTACGGACGCAACAGACAGGAATTCACGCGGTCGTACCCCGGGTAGAGCCAAGGATTTCCTGATCTGCGCCCACTACCCCGCAAAACAAGTCCGGAAATGACAGGTTTGCTTTGACTCTTGAGTGATCTATCCGTGAATGTCGTTCACATGTCCGACACATCCAGAGCCGCCGCCGGGGGCCCTCTTCGCTTACGCGACTTCCGACTGTTACTCGCAGGAGCTGCCACCGGACAGCTCGGTGCACAAGTGACACTGGTGGCACTGCCCCTCGTCGCCGTCCTCGAACTCGACGCTCCCGCCTTCCAAGTGGGCCTCCTGACCGCCGCGGAGACCGCCGCCTTCCTGCTCGTCGGGCTGCCCGCCGGAGCGCTCACCGACCGGATGCGCAAGCGGCCCTTGATGATCCGCACCGATCTGCTGCGCGCCCTTGCCATGATCAGCATCCCCGCTGCCGCGCTCGCCGACGTCCTCACCATGGCCCAGCTCTATGCCGTCGCGCTCGTGACCGGCGTGGCGACCGTGTTCTTCGACGTCGCCCATCAGAGTTACCTGCCGCAGATCCTGCCCCGGGATCAGCTCATGGCCGGCAACGGCGCCCTGGAGACCGTGCGTTCCACCGCCCACGTGGCCGGGCCCGGTATCGGCGGCGGACTGGTACAGCTCGTCGGGGCGCAGTTCGCCGTCATCGTCGACGCCATCGGCTACCTGCTCTCCGCCCTCTTCCTCCGACGCGTCGAGCAGACCGAGGAGGCGCCCGAGCCCACAGCCGCCGGGGGTTCCCTGCGCAAGGAGATCGGCGAGGGTGTGCGCTTCGTCTACGGCCATCCGCTGCTCCGCGTCATCGCCGTCACCACCGGCCTGGCCAACTTCTGTACGGCCGTCCTCATGGCGACGCAGACCGTGCATCTCGTCCGTGTCGTCGGGCTGGAGGCCGGCGGGCTCGGGCTGGTGCTGTCCGCGTCGGCCGTGGGAGGGCTCCTGGGCGCGCTGTGCGCCGGGCGTCTCGCGGCCGTCGTGGGGCAGGCCCGGGTCATGCTCCTGTCCGTCCTCGTGACCGGTCCGTTCGCGCTGCTGTGGCCCCTGTCCGGGCACGGTCTGCCCGGGGCGGTCCTGTTCGCCGCCGGATCGGCGGTCGTCTCCTTCGGCGCCGTCGTCTACAACGTCGCCCAGGTCAGCTTCCGCCAAGGCGCGTGCCCACCACGACTGCTCGGCCGGATGAACGCCACGCTGCGCTTCCTCATGTGGGGCACGTTGCCCCTGGGCGCGCTCCTCGGCGGAACACTCGCCCAGTCCTACGGGTCGCGCACGGCTCTCGCCTGGTGCGCCGTCGGCATCCTCGCCGTACCTCTGCCGCTGCTCCTCTCCCCGCTGCGCCGGATGCGGGACCTGCCCGGTCCGCAGGACGACGGTGGCACCGACACCGACACCGACACCGAGGCCACCGTGGCCGACGCCGTGACCGACGCCGGTGCCGGTGCCGACCGCGGGACACAGCGGCACGCCGCCTCCGCCGACGGCGACGAACGGGCGTCCCCCGCACCCACCGCCTGACCACGGGCGGACCGCCGCCCGGCCACCCTCTGGCTGCCGGGGACGACGACCGCCGCGCGGGGCGGGACAGCACGCCGCCGCCGACCCGACAACACCGCCCTGCCCGCAGGGGCCGCGCCGGCCTTCGGCGCGACCGCGGCCACGACGAAGAGGACCACGTGCGCAGCATCACGAGTCAGTACCTGGACCGCTACCGGCGTCTCACCGGCGACCGGTCCGACAGCGTGCTGCCGGTCACCGGAGCACAGCGCCGCTTCCTGCTGGTGCGTTCGCTGGACCCGTCGGGACGCCCCGACGTGGTGCCGATGTTCTTCGCGTTCCCTCACGGAACCATCGACCCCGAACGCCTGCGGGCGGCGGCGTCCAGGCTCGCCGCACGGCACACGGCCCTGCGCTCACGGCCCGCCGTCGTCCGCGGCACTCCCGTCCTGTGCGTCGCCGGTCCGGACATAGGCCTGACCCGGCCGGCCCTCGTACCGGGAGAGTCGCCCGCCGACGCCCTCGGTCGAGCTCTGGAGTCCTGGGATGCCCAGGGTCCCCCCTTGCGGCTCTTCCTCGTACGCGACGAAGAGCACGAGGAGGAGATCCTCGCCGTCGCCCTGGACCACGCCGTCTGCGACGGCCGTTCGCTGGCGCGGATCGTCGACGAACTCGGCGCCGCCTACAGCGAGGAGGCCACCGATTCCCCCACGGCACCGGGGGCGGCCGAAGGCGAACTCGCCGTGTACCGGGACGCGGTCCTGGGTCAGCTCGCGGCCGAGGAGAGGGCGGAGACGGCCGAAGCGGCCGGGTACTGGGCCGACCGGCTGCGTACGCTGCACGCCCACGCTCCGGCGCCCGGTGCGGCCCGCGTGTCCGAGGGCACACGGCCCAGCGGGGCGGCCCAGGCACGGCTGCCCGCGTACGACGGCGGCATGTCCTTCCCCGGACTGCTCGATGCCTGCCGCTCCGCGGCCCGCGAGCTGTACGGACCCGGCCTCACGGTCCCGCTCGGCTACCCGTGGGGCGGCCGTCCCCCCGGAGCGGAGCCGGTCGTCGGCTGCTTCCTCAACACCCTCGTCTTCCCGGCCGACACCGGCGACGGAACCGGCAACGAGCCCGGCACCGTACCCGGCTCGGGGGCGACGGCCGAAGCGTGGTGGGACGACCTCGACCGGGCCGACGTGCCGTTCGACGCGGTCGTGGCGGCCGCGCGGGCCGCCGGCTCGGGCTGGACCGGAGGCCTCGACGGACTGCTCACCGTGGACGACGACAGCCGTCGCCCGCCGCTCGTGCTGGCCGGTGTGGAGGGCCGGGAGGTCCACGTCGACGGCCGCCCGGTCCGCGGTCCCTTCGCCGTCTCCATCACCCGGGGAACGGAGATCCACCTGCGGATGGTGTGGGACCGGGCGGTGCTCGACGACGGGACCGCGCAGCGGGCGTTCGACGCGCTCACCCACGCGCTGCGCCCTTCGGAGCCCGCCGTGCACTGACCCCACCGCCAGCGCCCACCGCCAGCGCCCACCGCCCTCCGCGGCAGGTACCCGCATCCCCCGGGGGCGCCCCCGCACGCCCGACCCCGGCGCCCCGGGCGCGTCACGGCCCCTCGGCCACCCCGCAGCGCAGCGCGGCCCCACGTCGCCGCGCACCCCGAGCTCCCCCCACGGCACCCCCACGCAGAATGCGGCACCGCGCGACCCGCGAAGCCGCCCGCACGACCACCGGACACGATCGTGACCGGCACCGGAGTCCGACCCGACAACCTCAGGGATCGCCCATGCTTCCCCTCTCCTCCTCGCAGGAGATCGTCTGGCTGCACGAGCAGATGCAGCCCGGCAGTCGCGCCTACAACTTCACCGCCTCGCTGGACCTGTGGGGCACGCTCGACACCGAGGCGCTGCGCCGGGGGCTCGACGCCACCTTGGCGCGCCACCCCGGTCTGCGGCTCGAACTCGTCACCTCCACCGGGTCCGTACCGGCGCAGCGGGTCGCGCCGCGGTGCGCCCCGAGACTGCGCACGGTCGACCTCGGCACGGAGGAGGACCCCGAGGCGGCATTCGCCCGTCTCCTGCGCACCGAGGCCGAGACACCGCTCGACACGTTCGAGGCACCGCTGATCCGCTGGACGCTCGTACGACTGGCCGAGCGCCACCACCGGTTGATCCACGTCGAGCACCACCTGATCCACGACGGGCACTCCTTCGCGATCCTGCTCGACGACGTGTTCCGCGTGTACCGCGCCCACGTCCTCGGCGAGCCCCTCGAACTCCCGCCCGCCCCGTCGTACGCGGACCACGTCCTGGAACGGACCGAGGCGGCGTACGTACCCGAGTCGCTCGACTTCTGGCGGGCCGAACTGCGCGACCAGCAGCACGACCTGCCGCTCCCGGGCCTGACCCGCCCCGGGGCCCGCCGCGAGCACCGCGGCGGGCAGCTGCGCCAGACGATCGGCGCCGATCTCGCCGAACGCCTGCACGGGCACGCCCGTACGCGCGGCCTCACCCCCTTCTCCACGCTCCTGGGGCTGTTCGCCGAACTCCTGCGCCGGCACAGCGGCCGCTCCCGGATGGTCATCGGCACCGCCGTCGGCAATCGCCCCCTCGGCTACGAGGGCACCGTCGGCATGTTCGTCAACACCATCCCGCTGCCGCTCGTCCTGGACGGCGCCGCCCCGGCCCAGGACACCATGGACGAGGTCACCGACACCTTGATCCGGGCACTGCCCCACCAGGACGTGCCGGTCCAGGAGCTGACCCGGGCGCTCGGCATGCACACCTCCGGCGCCGACAACCCCCTCTTCTCCGTCATGTTCAGCGCCCACGACGCGCCGCTGCCCGAGATCGACGTACCCGGTCTCGACATCACCCTCTTCGAGGGCTTCAACACCGGCACCACCCGTTTCGACCTCGACGTGGTCCTGCTCCCGGACGACCGGCGCGGCGTCACCCCGCGCCACGGCTCGCCCGGTATGACGTTGGTCTGGGACTACGACATGGACCTGTTCGGCGAAGACGTCGCCCGGTTGCTCTCCGGCCGCTTCCTGGACCTGCTGCGCGCCTATCTCGACAGCCCCGAGACCCCGCTGGCCGATCTGGATCCGACCGCCGTGGAGCCGGCCGCGGAGCCCGTGCCCGTCCCGGCCGACCGCGATCCGCTGGATCCCGTGGCCGCGCGGCACCCGTCGCTGCCGGCCCTGCTGTGCGGCGCCCGCCGTCTCACCTACGGCGAACTCGACGACCGCGTCGGCTCGCTGGCCGAGCGACTGCGCGCCGCCGGTGTGACGGCCGGCCGGCCGGTGGCCGTGGTCCTGCCCCGGGGGGCCGACTCGCTCGTCGCCCTGCTCGCATGCCTGCGGACCGGCGCCGTCTACTGCCCGATGTCCCCGTCCGATCCGCCGACCCGGCTGGGTCTGCTGCTGGAGCGGCTCGCCCCCGCGCTGGTCCTCACCGGCGACGGCACTCCGGCCCTGCCGGAAACACTGCCGACCGCCCGGATCGACGCGCCGGTGCTGCCTCCCGCGCGAGGGAGCAGCGAACTTCCCGGCACCGCCTACGTCATCCACACCTCCGGCTCCACGGGGACGCCGAAGCCGGTCGCCGTCGGCCACGCGGCGCTGGTGCACCATCTGACGGCGGCCGCCGACCGGTTCGGCCTCACCACCTCGGACCGGGTCCTGATGTTCGCCCAACCGTCCTTCGACGTGGCGCTCGAGGAGGTGCTGCCGGCCCTGCACGCCGGTGCGTGCCTGGTCCTGCCCGAGTACGAGGTGCCCACGGGCGCGGAGCTCACCGAACTGCTGGTGTCCGCCCGGGTCACCGTCGCGAACCTGCCCACCAGCTACTTCCTGGCCACCCGCGAGGACCTGCGCCCCGCACTGCGTGACGAGAGCTGGGCGCCCAGGCTCCTGGTCCTCGGCGGCGAGCGCCTGCCCGTGGAGGCACTGCGCGGCGTCCTCGCCGACACCGACGCCACCGTGCTCAACGTGTACGGCGTCACGGAGGCGGCCATCAGCTCGACCGTCCACGAGATCTCCCGCGACGCCCTCTCCGAGGGCGCGGAGGTCCCCCTGGGCACCGAGCTGCCGGGCGAGCGGGTCCACGTCCTGGACGCCCACCGCAGGCCGCTGCCGTCCGGCGCGGTCGGTGAACTCGCCGTAGCCGGGCCCGGTCTCGCCGAGGGCTATGCGGGCAACGCGGAGGTGACGGCCGCCCGGTTCGTCACCGTCGACGCACTCGACGGGCAGCGCGTCTACCTGACCGGCGACCTCGGCTACCGCGGCCTGGACGGTCTGCTGTACTTCCTCGGGCGGCGCGACAACCAGATCAAGTTGCGCGGTCACCGCATCGAGCTGGAGGAGATCGAGGCAGCGGCGTCCGCGGTGCTGGGCGGCCGGTCCTGCGCCGTCGTACTGGATCGGGAGGGCCCCGGCGGGCCCAGGCTCGTCGGCTTCCTGGAAGGCGGAGCCGACGGCACGGCCTTCGACGAGAAGGCGCTGCACGCCGAGCTGAGCCGCCGCCTGCCCGGCCCCCTCGTGCCCGCCCGGTGGGCCGAACTGGACATCATGCCGACCCTCGCCGGCGGCAAGCCCGACCGTACGGCCCTGTCGCGCCGAGCCGCCGCGCTCGACCCCGACGACGCCGCGGTGCCCGAGCCCGGAGCCGGCGCCGAGCCCGGGCCCACGGCCACCGACGTGTCCGGCGTGTCCGACGATCCGATGACGGCTCTGCTCACGGAAGGCTGGCGCGAGGTCCTCGGCCACGGTCGCTTCGACGCCCGCTCCCACTTCTTCCACAGCGGGGGCCATTCCCTGCTGGCCGCCGAGCTCGCCGCCTGGCTGGAGCCCCGGCTGGGCACGCGCCCGCCGTTGAAGGTGCTCTTCCGTCATCCCGTGCTCGCCGACCTGGCCGAAGCCCTCGCCGCCACCACCCCCTCCACGGAGTCGTGATGACCCAGTCCCCGACCGCTCCCGCCGTCCCCGCCATGCCCTTCGACACCGGCCTCGACACCGACACCGAGACCGCGCTGAGCGTCGCCCATGGCCCCTCCGCCGAACCGACCCGGGTGCTAGCCCACTTCGAGGACTGGGCCCGGCGCACCCCGCAGGCCCCTGCCGTGATCGACCGCGCCCAGATCTGGACGTACCAGGACCTCGACGCGGCGGCCGCGCTGGTCGCCGCCGATCTGGCCGGCCGCGTCCGGCCCGGTGACCTGGTGGGCGTCTGCCTCGACCGGTCCACCGCCCTGGTGGTGACCGCCGTCGCGCTCGCCCGGCTCAGCGCCGTCTACCTGCCGCTCGGCCCCCGCCCCGGCGAACGGCGCGTCCGGGCCGTCACCGAGGACCTCGACATCGCCTGCCTCATCGGCGACCCCGACGTCCTGCCCGCGGAACACCGCGGCGGGGAGCACCTCCCCCTGCTGCTGCCCACTGACGGTGTCAACGCCCCGGCCGCCGCGGTGGCGGCCTTCGCCGCCTCCGTCCGCGGCACCCGGCGCGCACCCGGAGGCGCCCTGTACGCCGTCCTCACCTCCGGATCCACCGGCCGCCCCAAGGCGGTCGCCGTGGCCGAGCCCTCGCTCTCCGTCGCCCTCGATTGGTACCGGGCCGAGACCGGCCTCGCACCGGGCGACCGCCAGTCCCTGCTCATCGGTGTCGCGTTCGACCCGCACCTGCTGGAACTGTGGGCCGCCCTGACCTCCGGCGCCGCCCTCGTCCCGGCCCCGGACGACACCCGCTGGGACTCGCACGTACTCACCGACTGGTGGCGCGAGACCGCCCTCACCCACGCCGTGGCGGCCACCCCCACCGTGGAACCGCTCCTGGACCGGCCGTGGCCGCGGGACCTGAAGCTACGTCACCTCGTGGTCGGCGGCGACCGCATGCGCCGCCGCCCCGGCGCCGACGTCACCGCCACCGTCCACAACGCCTACGGTCCCGCGGAAGCCACCGTCGTCACCACCACCCACACCATGCGCGGCACCGATCCGCAGGCCGGCGACCAGACCCCGCCCCCCATCGGCACCGCCCTGCCGGGCGTCACCCTCGTCGTCACGGACACCGCAGGACGCCCCGTCGCCCGCGGGAAGGAGGGTGAACTGCGCGTCGGCGGCCACTGCCTGGCGCTCGGCTACCTCGACCCCGACCTCACCGCACGCCGGTTCACCGCACCTCCGCGAGAACTGGCGCTGCCCGCGGTCGACCGCCTCTACCGCACCGGCGACCGGGTACGGATGAACGCCGACGGCAGCCTGGACTTCCTCGGCCGTCTCGACGACCAGGTGAAGATCAGCGGGGTGCGGATCGAACCGGCCGAGGTGGAAGCCGCCCTCGAGCAGGACCCCCGGGTGCGCACCGCCGTCGTCACCGTGCTGCGCGACGGCTCCGGCCACGGTCGTCTCGTCGCGCACGTACGGCCCGCCGACGGCGCCGAACCCCCTGCCGGGGACCTCCTCGCGGCGGTCCGGGCCTGGCTCCCCGAGCAGGCCGTCCCCACCGCCCTACGGATCGTCGACGGCTTCCCGCTCGACGCCAACGGCAAGGTGGACCGCCCCGCCCTGGCAGCACGTGCGCAGGCCGAGTCCCAGGCCGCGGTGCCGCCCAGGAGCACCACCACGGACCGCCTCTCCGACGGCCCCTCCGACGGCCTCGCCGCCGCCACCGCCACCGAGCGGCTGGTGCTGACGACCGTGCGCGACCTCCTCGGCCGGCCCGGAACCGGCCTCGGCGACCACTTCAGCGACGCCGGCGGCACCTCCGTGGTCGCCGCACGGCTGCTGGCGACCGTCGAACGCGAGACCGGAATACGCGTGCGCGCCCCCGAACTGCTGCGCAGCACCGACCTGCGGGCCTTCGCCGCCCTCCTCGACCAGCGCCGGACCCCGCGCCCGGAAGGAGCCTGACATGACGCCCACCGCCCTGCCGGCCCTCGTCGCACGGCACGCCGAACTCACCCCCGACGCCCTCGCCGTCGTGGACGGCGACACCACCCTCACCTACGGCCGTCTCCTGCAGGCGGGCCGCGCCCTCGCGGCACACCTGCGCGGACACCGAGTGACGCGCGGCGACCGGGTTGCGCTCCTGACGACCCGATCGTCCCGCACGATCGTGGCGCAGCTCGGCCTGTGGCTGGCGGGAGCCGTATGCGTGCCGCTCGATCCCGCCCAGCCCCGTCCGCGCACCGAGGCGATGATCGCGGACGCGGAGGTGAAGCTCACCGTCGGCGACGCCAAGCTGCTGGACGCGGCCACGTTCCCCGGCCCCGTGCTCACCCTGCCCGAGGAGCCGCTCACGAGCGGCCGGCCGGTCGACGAGGCCGACCCCGAAAGCCCGGCGTTCATCATGTTCACCTCCGGTTCCACCGGCCGTCCCAAGGGCGTCCTCGTGCCGCACCGGGCCATCGCCGAGCTGGTCACCGCACCCGGCTACGTCACCCTCACCGCCCGCGACCGCGTCCTGTTCCACTCCCCCATGACCTTCGACGCCTCGACGTTCGAAGTCTGGGGCGCGCTCGCCAACGGCGCCGCGGTCGTCGTCTGCACCGAGCAGCGGCCCTCCCTGGAGGACCTGGCCCGGCACGTCGAGCGGCACGGCGTGACGGTGGCGTTCTTCACCACGGCCCTCTTCCACCAGCTCGCCGCACGCCGCTCCCGCGTCTTCACCCAGCTCCGCTCGGTCGTCGTGGGCGGCGAGGCGATGGCCGCGGCGCAGGCCCGTGAGGTGCTCAGCGCCTTCCCCTGGCTGGAGCTCGTCAACGGCTACGGGCCGACCGAGACGACCACCTTCGCGACCGCCCACCGGGTCACCCTGCAGGACTGCGAGGGCCCCGTACCGATCGGCAGGCCCGTCGCCGGGGCCACGGCGCACGTCCTGGACGCCGACGGTCAGCCGGTGGCGGACGGTGCCCGGGGCGAACTGTGGATCGGCGGCAGCAGGCTCGCCCACGGGTACACGGGCCTGCCCGCACTCACCGCCGAACGGTTCGTCGAGCACGCCGCGGCCGAGGGGCGGCTCTACCGTACGGGTGACATCGTCTCCCTCCGGCCCGACGGCATCATCCAGTTCCACGGCCGCAACGACGACCAGGTGAAGGTGCGCGGCTTCCGCATCGAACCCGCGGAGGTCGAACACGCCCTGCGCCAGCTGCCGGACGTGGACGACGCCGCCGTCACCGTCGACGGCGCCGGCTCCCCCGAGGCACGTCTCGTCGCGTTCGTCGTCGCCGCCCCCGGCCCCGTGCCCCACGGCGCGGCGCTGCGCGAGCGGCTCACCGCGGTCCTGCCGGCCCACCTGGTTCCCGACGCGGTGACCGTGCTGGAGCGGCTTCCCCTCACCCCGGCGGGCAAGGTCGACCGGCGCGCGCTCACCGGACGCGCGCACGCCGCCGGCCACCGGCCAGCCGACGAGCCGGCGGCGCGGATGACACCGCTGGAACGGGCCGTCGCCGCGGTGTGGAGCCGGGCACTGGGGATCGAGGTCACCTGCGCCGAGGACGAGTTCCTCCTCGTCGGCGGTCATTCCCTCCTCGCCCTCGCCGTCACCGAGGACCTGCGCGAGGAAATCGGCGTGGAGCTCTCCCTCGCCGACTTCTTCGCCGCCCCCACCGTGGCCGCGCAGGCCGCGCTGGTCGAACGCGCCCTCCTGGCCGCCCACGCCGACCTCCACCCCGAGACCCCGGAGCACAGCGATGTCCACTGACACCGACTCCGCGGCCCGCGACCGCAAGGAGCGGCTCCAGCAGGAGCTGCTGCGCCGGGCCCGCGCCGGAACCGCCCGGCGCACGACGGCCGGGCCCGCCCCCGGTGCGAGCGCCATTGCGGACGGCCACGCACCGAAGGCCACCGACCACCTCGGCACCGCCACCGCACCACCCGGCACCACCACCGCACCGCCCGGAAGCGTCCCCCTCTCCCGCGCTCAGCGGCGCATGTGGCTGATGGAACGGCTCGGCGGCGCGGGCGACTCGTACCACGTGCCCTTCGCCACCCGTGTGCGCGGTCCGTTCGACGCGGCCGCGTTCGCCACCGCCCTCACCCAGCTGGTGGCCCGGCACGCCATCCTCCGCACCCGCTACACGGAGCACGAGGGCGAGCCCTGCCAGGAGGTGCTCCCGACGCCCCGGACGGTCCCCGTACACGTCGTCGACAGCGACGTGACGGACGCCCCGGCGCTGCTGCGGCGCGAGACGGCCCGGCCGTTCGACCTCGCGGCCGGCGACGCCGTACGGGCGCTCGTTCTGCGCCACGGCCCGCAGGACCACACCTTGCTGCTGACTTTCCATCACATCGCCGTGGACGCGGCCTCACTGGAGACCGTGGCCACCGAACTCGCCGTTCTCTACACGGCGGCCACCGACGGAACGGGCCGGCACACACTGGCCGCACCGCCGCGGTACGCCGACCACGCGCGCCGCGAGCACGACGGCCTGCCCGGTCTCGAGGCCGAACTGCGCCGCTGCACCGGCCTGCTGGCCGACGCCGCCCCGCCGCGTCTGCCCCGGCCTGTGGCGGCAGCGCCGCGGACGGCCGTGCGTCCGGGGGCCGTGTGCAGCGTGCCTCTGGCGCCCGCCGTGCCCGACGCCCTGCGGGCGCTGGGTGCACAGCGGCAGGCCACGCTCTTCGCGGTGTCGCTCGCCGCGGCCTTCGCCGCACTGCACCGCCTCACCGGTGACGACGACCTCGTCATCGGCGTGGCGAGCACCCACCGCAGCGGAACCGGCATGCGCGGGCTGGTCGGCCTGTGCGTCAACACCCTGCCCGTACGGGTGGACGTCTCCGGCGACCCGTCCTTCGCCCGGCTGCTGCGCCGCGTGAGCGACGCGCTCATCGAAGCCCAGCATCACCGGCACATCCCCTTCGACCTGGTCCTCGAACGCCTCGGCGCCGGGGCACGCGGCGCCGACGGCACCGCACTGGTCCGCGTCACCTCCGACCTCCTCGGCGAACCGACGGTACTGCGGCTGCCGGGTACGTCGGCCGAGTACGTCGACGTCCCCACCGACGGCGCGAAGTTCACCCTGTCCTTCGGCCTGGTGCCGGGCGCCGGCGCCGCACAGCCCCTGGCACTCGTCCAGTACGACGCGAACGCGTTGGACGACACCGTCGCGGAGGCGGCCGTACGGGACTACGCGGCCCTGCTCCACGCGGTCGCGGCCGACCCGGAACGAGCCCTGAGCGAGCTGCCCCTCCCCGGACCGGACGACGGCTCCGGGCCCCGGGACGCCCCCGACGCGGAAGGCGACGGTCACCCTGCCGCGCGGGCCCTGCGCGCCCACCCGAGCGTCGCCGACGCCGCGGTGGTCCGGCCCGAACAGGGACCGCCCGTGGCCTATGCCGTCCTGCGCGACAGCCTGGGCCCGTCCGGTCACGAACTGCTGGGCCTGCTGCGCAGGTCCCTCGCGCCCGAGGACGTGCCCGCCACGGTCACGGTGCTCGACGCGCTGCCGCGCTCGGCCGCCGGGCCGCTCGACCACGCCCGGCTGCCCGGGTCGTCCACGCCGGGCGTCCCGTCCGGCCCCCGGGCGGAAGCGGTCGAGGAGGCCTTCGCGGCCGTGCTCGGTGCCCGCCCGTCGCCGGACGACGACTTCTTCGCCCTCGGCGGCCACTCGCTGAAAGCCGTGCAGCTCGCCGAACGGCTGCGCACGACCCTCGGACTGCCGCTCACGGGCCTCGACGTGCTCCAGGCCCGTACGCCCCGGGCGCTGACCGCGCTGCTCGACGAACGGGAGGCACGGCAGAGCGCCGCGAGGGCCGCGCGCCCCGCGAGCAGGCCGGCCCCCCGCTCCCGGGACATCCGCCCGGGCACGGTGCTGGTCACCGGCGCGACGGGCGGCGTGGGCGCGTTCGTCGTACGTGAGCTCGCCGCACAGGGCCGCCCCGTGCTGGCTCTGGTCCGGCCCGAATCGGCCCATCTGATCGCCACCGAGGGCGTCGACGTCATCGAGGGCGACCTCGGCGACCTGGCCGGGCTGCGGGACGCCGTCGCGCAGGCGGACGCGGTCGTCCACGCCGCCTGCACCTTCACCCGGCACGACGTGGACCGGGCGGCGACGGAGGCGATGGTCGACGCCTGGCGGCGCGGACCGTTCGTCTTCGTCAGCAGCGTCGACGCCTACGGGCACCCCGGGACGGAGCGGGTCGCCGAGGAGTCGGCGCCCCACGGGCCCGTGAGCCCGTACGGGAGGGCGAAGCTCGACTGCGAGGCGATGGTGCTGCGCGCCGCGGGGACCGAGGGACGCGGGGGCGCGAGCGCCGTGCGGTCACCGATCGTCTGGGGCGCGCACGACCGGCTGCGCGAACAGCTGCGCTGGGGCGCCATCGGCACCCTGTACCAGTCTGCCCGCCAGGGCATGCCGATCGACCTGCCACGGCCCGGTACGGGTGGACACGGCTGGTACGGGGCCGCCTGGGTGCATGCGGCCGCCTTGGCCCGCGCGGTCGCCGCATGCCTCGACCGGCCCGTGCACGGAGTCGCCAACGCGTGCAACGGCCACGTTTCCTGGCGCGACCTGGCACAGGACCTGACGGAACTCCTCGGCACCCGCGCGGACTTCCGCACGACCGAGGCGGTACCCCAGGACCTCGACCACCGCTGGCGCTACGACAGCGCCCGCCTGGCCCGGCCCCTGCGCCCCCGCGCGGGAGAGGACCGGCGGACCGTGCTGGCAGAGATGATCGGCGCCACGACACCCGACACGGCCTGACACACCGCTGCGCCCGGAGCACCCACCGGGAGCTCCGGGCGCAGCCCTGACGGCCTCCAGCCCGGTGCCTTCTCACCGCCATCGACGGCCAGTCCACCCCGGACACGGGTTCCTCCCGCCGTGACCCCGCCCCGCAGGACCCGGTCACGGCGTTCGTGCCGGTACCGGGTGGGGATCAGGCGCAGGGGGCGCAGCAGGAGGGGGCTCGTTCGACGCAGACGGTGACGGCGTCGGTGTTGTCGGCGGGATCGAGGTCCTTCTCCTCGGCCCGGGCGCTGGCGGTGTTGGTGACGGAGCCGGCCGCGGTGGCCTTGGCGCGCAAGGTGAGGGTGGCGGTGGCGCCGTTGGCGAGGTCGCCGAGGGCCCAGAGGCCGGTGGCGGGGTCGTAGGTGCCCGTGGAGGCGGTGGCGGACAGGAAGGCGAGGGGGTCGGGGAGCAGGTCGGTGACGGTGACCCCGGTGGCGTCGTTCGGACCGGCGTTGGCGACGGTGATGCGGTAGGTCACGGTCTGGCCTACGGTCACGGTGGTGGCGTCGGCGGACTTCACCACGCTCAGGTCGACGGCCGGCAGGACGTCGGTGACGGCCGCGTCGGAGGTGGCGGTCAGCGGCTCGGGAGTGGCACCGAGGCGGTTTTCGTAGGTGGCGGTGGCGGTGTTGGTGATCTGCCCGTCGGCACTCGCTTCGTCGATGGTGACCCGGTACTCCACCGTGGTCCCCGCCGGCATGGTCGCGGTGCTGGGCAGGCTGCCCGGCTGCCCGCCGGTGGCGCCGTTGCCCAGACGGAAGACGACCTGGTTGCCCTGGGCGTCGAAGTACGCCTGGTCGTCCCCGTTCCGGTCGCTCTTGACTCCGGCATTGGGACCCTCGACGATGCGCAGGGACCCGGGAAGGTAGGTCGTGCCGACGGGGATGGCGTCGCTCAGTGTGAGAGCTTCCGCCTCGCCACCGCCTTCGTTCTTGGCGGTGACGCGGTAGGTGATGACGTCGCCCACCTCCAGCGGCCCCTGGGGGACGGCGGTCTTGGTGAGCACCACCAGAGGGGCGGTGCCGAAGAACACCCCGTCCAGGAAGTTGCCGATCGTGGGGGCCCCGCCGGCGGCGGCCACCGAGCGGAAAGCGAACCGGGTCGTGGTCTGGCCCGCCGGCACGATGTAGGTACCGGTGTGGTAGCCCCAGGCGGTGGTGCCGTCGGTGAACCGGCGCTGCTCGACGACCGCGCCCGGCGCGCCGATGTCCAGCGCCATGGTGTCCTGGCCGAGGCGGCCCCGGTGGTGCAGGCGCCAGTACAGCTTGGTGCCGGGCGTGGTCGTCAGGTCCTGGTAGAGGGTGGAGACCTCGTTGGCGTTGAGCTCGGCGAACTGCGCCCCCTCGGCTGCCGGGACGCCCTGGAAGCCCGAGCGCCACAGCTCGATCATGTGATCGGTTGCCGTGGTGCGCCAGCCGGGGACCCGCTTGGCCGCTTGTGTCTGCGAGGAGTCCGGCAGAATTTCGACATTGGTCATCACGGGCTCTTCGAAGCTTCCGTTGACCAGCGCTACACGCAGCGGAATGGGTGTGCTCACAGTCGTCCCCTTCGTTCGGCCATGCCTGGCTGTGCGCCCGAACGGACCCCACCTGCGCAGAGGCAGCGGCCGCCGAGACACCGGAAGCACACCGCACGCGGCGACACACGGAAAGGGACCACGATTCCCTCCCGGCCAAAGCCGCGAAGCACGTTTGCCGGGCATATCCCCGGGACAACCCACGGCGTGTCACCGCCCCCGCTCGTCCGCCCCCGGCTGCCGGGGCCCCTCGCGTCCGACCACCACCAGCCACCCCATCCCGAACGGCCGAAACGAAGCCGCAACCAGTCCCGCACGGTAACCGGCGTGGGTGAATGGCGTCGCAGCACGTTGACGCTCGCGCCGGCCCCTGCCAGGCACGGAGGAGCGGACGGTCCGGCAGAAGGGTGGAGAGGCGTGAGCCCCCGGAGCCGCGTGTGGCGAGCCGTCAGCTCATCGGGGCCGGAGCGCCGCGGTAGTGAGGTTCACCGAACGCGCTGCTCGACGCCGACGCCTACCTCAGGTTCCTCGCCGCCCGGCCTGAGGTCGCCTCCGGACCGTTCGAGGTGATGCGGTCCAGGAGCGGGACCCGCGCGGTGATCGCGGCGAGGGCGTCGGGCCCGTCCGCGCCCACGGGACCGTGGAACGCGGCGAGGGCGGCCAGCCGGCCGGGACGGGACGGCGGCGGCGCGCGTGGCCAGGAGGCCGCGTATGCAGCAGCCGGCCCTGGGCAGCGACTCATCGAAGGCGTGGCCCGGTGCCGACAGGCCGCGGGGAGCCCGGGCCGGTAGAATCGTCATCGAGCCTGCGCCGTTCAGCCGCAGGAGGACACGCCCGGTCGGGCCTCCGCGAGAGCGCTGGGCACATGTCCCGCGCGGACGGCACGCGCACGCACACGCACACGTCGAGCCGGACACCCATGTCGCTGTCCCCTTGGCCTTCGGCGCGTGGACACCGGTGCGCCGGAAACGACAATTCCCGGGCAATTCCCGATAGCTGACACAGGAGTTGGCGCCATGAGTAACGTCCTCGTCCGGGCGGCGGGCATCGCTTCCGCAGCCCTTCTGGCAACCACCGGCGCCTCGGTCGGCGCCACCCAGGCGTCTGCCCTGCCCATGACCCCGCCCTGCCATGTGGCCGATCTGGACGTGGCCGTCGGCGAGCCGGAAGGCGCCGCGGGATCGCTCAACTACCCGATCCTGTTCACCAACACCTCGACCCACACCTGCGCGTTGCGCGGATACCCGGGTGTCAGCGTCGTGGACGCCCGGTACCACCAGATCGGCACCTCGGCGATCCGCACCGGCGAGCGGGTGGACACGGTGTCCGTCTTCCCGGACGACACGGTGACCGCGGTCCTCCGCACCAACAGCCGGGCCGTGGTACCGAGCTGTCGGCCGACGTCGAGCTACGTCAAGGTCTACCCGCCGAACAGCTTCCAGGCCGTGCAGATCCCCTACCACCTGCGCGTGTGCGGAGCCTTCGAGATAAGCCCGGTGCAAGCCTCGCAATGACCGCCCGGAAGAAGCCGCTCCGCGGCGGGTGCCACGCCGGCGCGTACGAGATCAGGAGGGAGCAGGAGGGAGCAGGAGGCGGCGCCGTCGACGCGGCCCCCTTCGACGGCTCAGGTCGGGCGCACACCGTGCCCGACCTGCGGCCCGATGTCTTGGCTCCTGGTCGGAGTTCCGTCCGGGGAGAAGGAGTCGTGGAAGGTGAAGGCGTGCGCCGCGGAGCCGTGCTCGTGTACGTGCTCCAGCCGGGAAACTCCGTCCCGCCACGTGGGTATCACGCCGTCGGGGACCCACCAGGCCACGTGATTCGGCCGCCCCGTCCTCTCGAACCAGTCGTAACGCCGGTGCAGTGCCTCGCGGTGCAGACCGGTGTGGACGGCGTCGAAGGCGGGGCGCAGGCCGGTCCAGAGCGAGAGGGTCGCGGCCAGGGCGGTGGTTTCCGGCGTACGGCCTTTGCCGTACCAAGCCGGTACGGCGAACTCTCCCCATGAACCCCAGTCCGCCCCGAAGAGCACGCCCCGGTCACCGCCTGCCGGTTCGGCACGCGCGAGGTAGCCGGGTTGCTGACTGATCGTGCGGTAGACGGCCTCACCCGTCTCGTAGAACTCGCGCGTGCGAGCTCCGGCATCGGCGAGCGGTGACTTCAGGACGCCGAAGGTGTACAGAGCAAGTGCGGGCATGTGCCTCTCCCTGGTGGGGGCAGCCTGGTGCGGGCTGCCTGGTGGGGACCCGGTTCGGTGGCTCGCACGGGGCGAGGATGCGAGGAGCGTGACCGCCTCATCCCGTCACGGCCAGGCCCCGCCCGGGGGAACCCCGGTGTGCCCCTTGCGGCGACCACCGAGGACCAGTTGAAGGTAACTGCCTCCGCGAGCCTTGTCGAAGTTGCGATTTTCCTGTCCAAGTGGCTTCTCGTACAACGTCCTTGCGGGAACCGGGGGCGGGCACGCCTGGCCCCCGGCCCAGCGCGTCACACGGGTTCGCCGGCGCCGTGCACCGAGCGGAACCGGTGTCGAACCTTCCGGCAGAACGCCGGGCGTACGGCGTACCCGACCGCCGCGGTCCGATCCGGTCACGTGGCCGGGCTCGAGGTCAGCGTGTCAGTGCAGTCCGCTGTAGGCGGCCATCACGATCTCCGTGCCGCGGTTGTCCTCCTCCTGGTTCCGGTCGATCATCTGGTTCATGACGTAGGCCACCGTCATGTGGGAGCCGGGATCGCTCACGACCAGCGAGCCGCCCCAGCCACCCCAGCCGAAGGTGTTGCCGAACCTGCCGAAGCCCGCCGTCCAGGACATCGGCGTCCGCAGGACGCGGTCGTCACCGTGGAACACCTCCTGCCATGCGGGCTCGCAGCCCCGGGGAGACAGCAGGCGCACGCCGCCGGCCGAGCCCTGGTTCGCCAGTACCGACTGGACGAGGCCGACGGAGCGAGCGTTGCCGAAGCCGTTCACCGCAGGGATCTGCGCACGGCGCCAGGCCGCGGAGTTGACGTCCTTGACCCGGATCTCCACGCCGGTGTTCTCCCGGCGTGTTCCGTCCGGCCCGAACGGTGCACTGGCGGTGTACTCGTCGGTGAGCGAAGGCGGCGGGATGAGCGGGGCGACGCGGTGGTCATGCTCGGCGGAGAGCCCTATGTGGAAGTCCGCGCCGAGCGGCTTGGCCACTTCCTCGGCGAAGAACTCGCCGAGGCTGCGGCCGGTGATGCGGCGGACGGTCTCACCGACCAGGAACCCGAAGGTGAGCGCGTGATAGCCGGCAGCCGTTCCCGGCTCCCATTCGGGCGCCTGCGCGGCCAGCCCGGCCGTCACGCCCTCCCAGTCGTAGAGCCCCTCGACCGCCGTCGGCCCGGACAGGTCCGGCAGCCCCGCCGTGTGCGACAGCACGTGCCGTACCAGCAGGTGCTCCTTGCCCGCCGCGGCGAACTCGGGCCAGTAGGTGGCGACCGGCGCCGACAGATCGAGCTCGTTCCGGTCGGCCAGGACCAGCGCGCACAGGGCGGTCATGTTCTTGGTCGTCGAGTTCACACCGGTGAGGGTGTCGCGCTCCCAGCCGACGGTACGGTCCGCGTCGGCGTACCCTCCCCAGATGTCGACCACCGGCTCGCCGTCGAGGTAGACGGCCACCGAGGCGCCCACGTCGTCCTGGGCGAGCGAAGCCGCGAATGCCTCACGGACGGCGGCGAACCGCGGTTCGCAAAATCCCCTCATGTCAGTCATGGACGTCATCCTGTGATGGCGCCAGGGCGTCCCGCCCCACACTTCCCGCACCGGTTCTGTCGGGCGGGGAGCGGTCGGATGCGCTCTACTCCGTCGTGGAGGCACGACCGCGCGGGGTGGCCGTCCCTGCGGCGGAGACACGAGACGGAAGGACGGGGCCACTCGTGCTGGAGCGGCTGAATCGGGCGCTGGACCACCTGGAGGCCCGTCTCGACGGGAAGATCGACATGGCCGAGGTGGCCCGGATCGCCGGGGTGTCGGAGTACCACTTCCGCCGGCTGTTCTCCGCGCTCGCGGGGATGCCCCTCCCGGTCTACGTGCGGCGCCGGCGGATGACGATCGCCGGGGCCGAGGTGCTGGCCGGGGAGCCGACCCTGCTCGATGTCGCCGTGCGGTACGGGTACGGCTCGGGCGAGGCGTTCGCCCGGGCGTTCCGGTCGGTGCACGGCATCGGTCCGGGCGAGGCCCGGCGCACGGGTGCGGTGCTCACGGCGCAGCCGCGCATGTCCTTCCGTCTCGTCGTCGAAGGCAGTACGGCGATGCGGTACCGGATCGTGGAGAAGGAGCGGTTTCGGGTCGTCGGCAGGAAGGCCCGGGTCCCCCTCGTGCACGAGGGGGTCAACGCGGCCGCAGCGGCGCACCTGGAAAGCCTCGACGGGCAGGCGGTCGTACGGATGAAGGAACTGGCCGTCGGGGAGCCGGAGGGAATCCTGTCGGCGGCGGTGCACCTGACCGACAGCCGGGAGGAGGGAGCCGAGGTGGACTACTGGATCGGCGCGGTGACCGGTCCCGACGCCACCGCGCAGGAACTCGAAGCCCTCGACGTGCCGGCCGGGACCTGGGCGGTCTTCGACAACCACGGCCCCTATCCGAGCGCCCTCCAGGACCTGTGGCGAGACGTGTTCACGCAGTGGTTCCCCTCGAACCCGTACGTGACCCGGCCGGGTCCGGAGCTGCTGCGGACGCAGCCGGTGGAGATCGGCGCGGAGACCGGCTCCCAGCTGTGGATCCCGGTCGAGCGGGACATCGGCAGCTCCGGCGCGTGAACACGGTACGCGGACGTGGCCCTTCGCTCGCAACGGACGAGACGGACCGACTCGGCTCCCGCCGACGTCCGCGGACGACGCGGAAAGGCCCCGGCGACGCAGGTTCCGGCCAGGTCCTCGTCCTTCCCGCGCCGGACGTGTGACGCCCCGGATTCCGCTGAAGGACCACGTCGCATCTCGGCCCGATGGTCCGATCGAGCGGTGCGGCGTGGCGGTCGCGCGCGGGTCGGGCGGCGTGCCACGTGAACCCCCTACGCTCTCAGACGATCAGGGAGGTCGGATGCCGGAGAAGACCGGTCGCTGGGTCCGGGTCGTCGTGCTGGGCGTGCTGAGCGCGTGCAGTGTCGCTCTGATCGCCGGGTGCGGCCCCGACAAGGACGATCCGACGGTACCCCCGTCGCCGTCCGATACGGTTTCCATCCCGTCCGGGGCCCCGCAGCCGACGGACACCCGGGGCGCGCCTGATGCGGTGTCCAGCCCGCCCGCCTCGCCGCGACCCACGGCTACCGGGGAGCCGTACGTTCCGCCTCCGCCGCCGCCGCCGGTCAAGACCGCCGACGAGGACGGCGATCCGTCCTCCGCCCCGAGTGCTTCCCCGTCCCCGCAGCAGCCCACCACGCCTCCGGCGCAGATCGACCCGCCGGATCCTGACGGTACGTGAGCGAGCCGCCACGGGACGGGCCGTCCCCGGAGACGGAGGCGGATCCCTACCGCCCCGCCGCGCTCCTGAGGACGGTCGTCGCGCAAGGGACTTTCATCGCCGCGCTCCTGTTCTACCTGGGGGCGATGTACATGAGTACGTTCTACGGGTATTTCCACATCTCGCTCAGCACGCTCGACCTGGGCTTCAGCGAGTTGGTGACCCAGAGCCTACGGCTGCTGAAGCTCGAGGTCCTGGTCGCCGTCGGGCTGATCGTGCTGGTCGTGTCGGTACCTTGGGCACGGACTCGGGCCCAGGGGTACGGGGGCGTGGAGTCCCGTGCGGCCGCCAGGGCCGAGGCCGTGGCGGCCGCTCTCTCCGTGCCGGTGGTGGTTATCGGTGTGGCGCTGCTCGCCCTGTGGAAAGAGATCCAGCCGTACGGCTGGACCGCCCCTCTTCTCATCGCGGTCGGGCTGCTCATGGGCCAGTGCCGCGACGTACGGGGCCGGCGGCCGAAAGGCCTGCGGTGCAAGGCACTTCCGGTCTTCACCGCCGTGGCCTTCCTCTTCTGGACGCTCACCCAGGCCACCATCCAGACGGCTCAACGCGACGCCAGGTCCCGCGCCGGTCATGTCACCGATTGGACCGGTGTGATGGTCCTCAGCAGTTATCCGCTCTCCCTCCCCACCGGGACGGTCACGAGGGAGGTCCTGGCGAGCGGACTCCGTCACCGCTACCGCTACACAGGTCTGCGGCTGCTCCTGGACCGGGACGGAAGGTATTACGTCGTACCCCTCGGCTGGAACGCGGATCGCGACGCGATCTACATCATCCAGGAGAGCGACGCCGTGTGGATCGGTCTCACCCCGGGCACCAGGCCGCAACCGCTCGGCCAGTGACCTGAGTCGCAGCCGGGCTGGTGGAGGCCGTGGGCCGCGACCTGCCGGGGTGGCACCCGAGACCGCCATACCGCGGCTCGCCCGGCCCGACCGTGGCCCGCGATCTCAGTCCGATGTCAGGGGTTCAGGCTGGGGTGAGCCGGCCGAACCAGTCCAGGCACAGGACCATCGCGTCGTCGTCCGGGTCCGCGTCCCGGTACGCGGCCAGTTCCTGGAGGATCCCCCGGGGTACAGCTGCGGCCGGCAGCAGGCTGGTGGCGTGGATCGCCCGGGCCAGAGCGCGTTCGCTGTAGGTTTCCCCGCTTTCGCGGGCGGCCGCGTACACGCCGTCGCTGACGAAGATCAGGCGGTCGCCGGGCAGTGCCTGGAAGTCCTGTGCGGTGTAGTCGGAATCTTCGATCATCCCGAGGGGGAGTTGCGGCTCGAACTCGACGCGTTCGACGGATCTGTCGCGGTAGCGCCACAGTTGCGGCGAGCCGGCGTCCACGACCTTTCCCGCTCCGGTGGCCAGTTCGAGGGAGAGGAGAAGGGTGGAGACGTACTGGTGGCCGCGGTGCTGCCCGTAGACGGCCTGGTCGGCGAGAGCGGCTTGATCCGCGATGTCGACGCCGGCCCTTCGGGCGTTGCGCAGTGCGTTGATGGCGAGGTTGGTCAGGAGCGAGGCTTGGATTCCCTGGCCCATTCCGTTGGTGACGGTCAGGGTGAGGGTCTCGGAGGTGGTGGACCAGTCGAAGTTGTCGCCGTGGATGTCGTAAGCGGGCTCGAGCTGCGCTCCGATGGCGTATTCGGGGCGGGCGCACGCTCGCGCGGGCAGCAGCTGCCACTGCATTTCGGCCGCCAGGGTCAGGCGGCTGGCGCGCCGGGCCTGGAGGTAGAGGTCGGTGTCGCGCTCGGCCACGACGATCTCGTGCCCCAGGAGTTCCGCCAGGTCGGTCAGTTCACCCACGCTCCGTGGCGTGCACGCGGTTTCGGGCACGCGCACCGTCACGATGCCCAGCCGGTCGCCGCGCACCGTCACGGGCAGGTGGAGGTCTACGGTGCCGCCCTCGGCGGTGTACCGGCCGTAGGGTTCCTGGCTGGCGAAGGCACGGCCCTCGGGGCTGGAGTGCACGGGCAGGGGCTCGGCGGTGTGAGGCAGCGCGATCACCGGCTGCAGCACGGTGAGGCTGTAATCGGCCATGAGGAGGGCCACCTCGGTTGCTTGGTAGTGCTCGATCAGGGCGGCGCGCAGCGACGGGAGGAGGTCGTGGGGCGCGGCCGTGCGCAAGGCACGCTCAACAGCGAGGAAGCTGGTCATGGCCGGTGTCGTTTCTGTGAGAGGGGGCGGCGGAGGAGGTCACACAGGGGAGCGGGGACTGCGCTGCGGGGCCGCTGAACCGGCCGGGGCGGCTGAGCATCGCGAGAGGGCCGGGTCCGCGATCGCGGACCCGGCCCGCACGGTAGGGGTAAGAGCGTGTAAAAGGCCAAGACCATATACATTGCCGG